>JANPKF010000264.1:0-2088 GCA_031425895.1 Caulobacteraceae bacterium
GCCCTGATCCAGGAGATCCGCGAGTGGTTCGACGGGCCGGTGGCCCTGTCGGGCTCGATCGCCAACGGCAAGTCGATCCTGGCTGCCCAGGCCATGGGCGCCGACCTCGGCTACATCGGCTCGGCCTTCATCGCGACCCAGGAAGCGCGGGCGCAGCAGGGCTACAAGGACATGATCGTCTCCAGCGCTGCCGACGATATCGTCTATTCCAACCTGTTCACCGGCGTTCACGGCAACTATCTGCGCCCCTCAATCGTGGCGGCGGGACTCGACCCCGAAAACCTGCCGCAGAGCGATCCGTCGAAGATGAACTTCGGCTCGGGCGGCAACCAGGAAGCCAAGGCATGGCGCGACATCTGGGGCTGCGGCCAGGGCATCGGCGCGGTCAAGGACATCCCGACTGTCGCCGACATGGTCGCCCGACTGTCGGCTGAGTACGAGACGGCCAAGGCCGAACTGGCGGCCAAGACGGCGCTGACGTCGGGCGCCGCCATGGCGTTGGCGGCGGAGTAGGGTCGGGGCGGCCTTGGCCGTCGGCGGGAACGCGCTAGATTTTCCGCCGACCGGATGGAGACCGTCATGCTGAAATACATCGCCGCCTACGTCGCTTCCGGCGTGGTGTTTATCGCCCTGGACTTCGTCTGGCTCGCCCTGGTGGCCCAGAAGATGTACCAGCGGGAGATCGGTGGGCTGCTGCTCGAGAAGCCCAACATGGCGGCGGCGGTACCCTTTTACCTGATGTACCTGGCGGCCACGGTCTATTTCGCCGTGCGGCCGGGCCTGGCGGCGGGGGCCTGGACCGCGGCCCTGATCAGCGGGGCGATCTTCGGCTTCGTGGCCTACGCCACCTATGACCTGACCAATATGGCCACCCTCAAGGGATTCAGCTGGACGGTGGTTGCGGCTGACCTGGCCTGGGGAACCTTCGTAACTGCGGCGATTGCAACGGCAGGTTATTTCGCCGCCTCATCCGTCCGGGGGTAAACCGCGTTCCGGGTGTGCCCAAAAGGGCGTGACGCGATGTCGCACAGCGGGGCGCGGGCGGCCGGATGCGCCTTAGGCGAACGACGGTCTTGAATTTTAAGGCGTTTTCCGCCGAACCCTCGCCGTTGTCGGGCGGGCGCCTCTAACCGCATCGCTGCGTCGCTTGTTGGCCTTATCGAACAGTGGTCAGCCTCATCCGTCTTGGGGGGGACTCCAAGACCGCAACGCTGAACGGGCGCCGGGCGAAGCCGGCTGCACCCGCGTGCGCACGCCATTTTTGGAGGATGCAGGCTCATGGCTGATGCAATGAACGTTGGTTACTACGACACCGGCGCCGGAGCCGGAGCGGCGAACGAACTCGACGAGATCGTCGAGCTCGGCCAGACGGCGGTCAATGTCACAAATCTCACCCCGGAGGTTCTGGCGACCCTGAGGGTTTTGGTCATCCAGAATCCGAGCAATAGCGGGTATTCTGAGGCGCTGCTGGCGGCGCTTCCCGCGATCCAGGCGGCCGTGGCCAACGGGCTGGTGGTGCTGTTCTTCGACCGCTACGTAGACGGGGCGGAAATCCTGTTTGGCGAGGGCAACACCCTCAACATCGTGCGGGAGATCGGCACGGCCGGTCGCCAGCAGATGAATCTAGGCGCGCAGGGTGGCCTCATCGCCTCCACGCCGTTCGGCGAAGTGACCAACACCAGCCTCGACAACGGCAACTTCTCAAACCACGGCTACGCCGTCGCGTCGTCTCTGCCGGAAGGCAGCGAAATCTTGCTGACCCGCGATGACACCAGCCAGGTCACCGCCTTCACCTATTTCCTCGGGTTCGGCGCGATTCTCTACAGCGGCCTGCCGCTGGACTTCTACAATAACTCCAACGCCGGCTCGACCAGTGTCTGGGAAGACCTCTACGTCAACATGCTGGCCCACGCCCTGACGCTGGGCCGCGAACAGGTACCGCCCGACACCCCTCCGACCGCCACCGATGACTCGGCCACGGTCGCGGAAGGCGTCGCCACCACGATCAATGTGCTGGGCAACGATCAGGACGCCCAGAGCGCGACCCTGTACGTGACCGCAATCAACGGCACGGCCATAACTGTCGGC
>JANPKF010000265.1:0-7535 GCA_031425895.1 Caulobacteraceae bacterium
TCATCCCCAGCGCGCCATCATCGTGCTGGCCACGATCGTGGCCTTCTTTCCCATCTACTCGGGCGCGGCCACCGGCCTGCGGGCTGCCGATCCGGACCTCAAGCGCCTGTTCGCCCTCTACGGGGCCGACCGCTGGCAGAGCCTGCTGCGCTTGCGCCTGCCCTCTGCCATCCCGGCCCTTGTCGAAGGGCACAAGGTGGCCACGGCCCTGGCGGTCATCGGTGCGGTGGTTGCCGAGTTCGTGGCCGGCTCCGGCGGGGCCCAGGGCCTGGCCTGGCGGATCATCGAGTCCGCCAACCGGTTGCAGACCGCCCGGGTGTTCGCCGCCCTGTTCACCCTGGCCGTCATGGCGGCGCTGCTCTACGCCGCGGTCGATATCCTGGAGCGCCGGATCCTCGCCTGGTGGCGGGGCCGTTAGGGCTGCTTTAAGCCACCAGACCGCATGATGCAGGGAAGCAACCCCCGGTTTCCCATGCGTTTCGGCCTTGTCCTGCTTTTGATCGGTCTTCCCGGCGCCGCGTTGGCCGCCGAGGACCGCTATGGCCCGAGCCGCAGCACTGTTGCGGCTGCAGCCGTCACCCCCGTGGCCGTCTCCGCCGCACCGGCCATGCGCGCGCCGACCGACTACCGCGGTCGCACTTTGAGCTGGGCGAGCAAGTCAGCGGTCGCGGCGCAAGTCGACCCGCCCGCCGCCGCCGCTCCGCCGCAGGTTTTCGCCTCGCGCGGCCCCGGTCCCGCCCCTCTGCCGACCAGCCTTTACGACACGCCGGCGCCTGCGATCGCCACACCGCCGGCCTATTCACCGACGCCCGCGCCGGTTCAGCCGACCGCCGCCTGGCCGCAGCCGGCGCAGCCCAGCCTGCCGCCGCCGCCCGGCACGCCGCCGCTCGCCGGCGCGCCCGGCTACGGCTACAGCCCGCCCCGCTCTTACTCCGTCGTTCGCGAGTGGGGCGGTACGCCTGACCGTATTCCGACCCCGCCCGCGGCCTCGCAGTTCAGCGGCCGCGAGGTCGCCCTCGACCCCAACACCCTCGGCGCCGCCGCGCAGCCCGACCAGGTCGCGGATGACGAGGTCGACGAGGAAGGCGCGCAGCAGCAACGCGACCAGCAGAAGCAGAACCTCGCCAAGCAGGGCGCCAAGGGAGGCCGCCAATGAGCGCCGAATCCGGACGCCTTCGCGAGCTGGTCGACCTGGCACAGGAGGGATCCAGCGAGCGGCGCCGCGAGCTTCTGCGCGGCCTGACCGACGCCTTTTTCAGCCGTGACGCCCACGCCCCCGCCGAAATGGCGCTCTTCGACCAGGTCCTCGGCCAACTGGCCGGCGAGATGGAAGTCGCCGTCCGCGCCGAACTTTCGGGCCGCATGGCTGCCCGAGGGGACGCCCCGACGGGCGTGCTTCGCCGGCTCGCCGGCGATGACATCGAGGTCGCCCGGCCCGTGCTCAGAAGCGCCGCCGGCCTGACAGAAAGCGATCTGATCGTCCTGGCCCGCACCCACGGCCAGGGCCACCTTCAGGCGATCTCGCAACGACCCCACCTGTCTTCCGCCGTGTCCGATGTCATCGTCGAGCGGGGCGATGAGGAGACGTTGAGCGTCCTGATCGGCAACGATGGCGCGGAGCTGTCGCGCGAGGCCCATGAGCGGCTGGTCGACAAGGCCACCGAAAGTCGCCGCCTGCAGGAGGGCCTGGTCAATCGCCGCAGCCTGCCGGTCGACCTGCTCAATGAAATCTATTTCGTGGCCGAGGCTCGCATCCGCGAGCAGATCATGGCCCGCAACGGCACGATCGATCCCGCCGAACTTGAAAAGGCCCTGGAAAGCGGCCGCAAGCGGCTGGCCGCCCAGGACGGCGCCCTGCCGGCCGACTATGCGCAGGCGGAGGCCGATATCCACCGACTGGCCGAGAAGGACGAGCTGGGGCCCCGCACCCTGGCGGCCCTGCTGCGCGGTCGCCAGACCACGCGGTTCCTGGTCGCCCTGGCCCATCTCTCCCGTATCGACTTCCACACCGCCCGGCGCATCGTCGAACGCCGCGAACTGGATGCGCTGGCGGTGATCTGCAAGGCGGCCGGCTTCGAGGCCAGCCTGTTCCTGACCTTCGCGGTGCTGATCCTGGACAGCGACGGTGACGCCATGGCCAAGGCCAGGCAGTACGGTCAGCTCTACAATGACCTGCCGCTGGAGGTCGCCCAGCGCACCATACGCTTCTGGCGCCTGCGCCGCGGAACCGGCGACGTGGCCGCCGCGGCCTGAGTCCGCTTACGGAAGCTTCGACTTCACGTCCGGAAACTCCAGCACGACCAGCCGGCCCTTCGTCGGCTTGCCGTCGACGTCGAGCGGGGCGGCGGTGAACTTGCGGGCCGTCCACTTGGCCGGACCATCGTAGGCCTTGCGGGCGCCCGGCTCTGCGCAGGGCGTCAGCTTGCCGGTGGCGCCGATGCGGCACACCAGCCGCAGGGTCCTGACCTCGCCGATGGTCTTGGTCGGGCGAACCCGGCCGGTCCATTGCAGACGATCCAGCGCGATCAGGTCATAAGGCAGGCCGTCCGCGGCGAACTTCCCAGGGGCGCTCCAGACGACCGGAATGCGGACCAGTCGGCCGGCCACCGGGGCGCCGTCCGGCCCCATCGACTTCATCTTGTAGAGCCGGGTCAGCTTCAGGCTGGGCTTGGCGAAGCCGGCTTCGGGGTTGGTGTCCTTGATCACTTCGCAGCGGTCGAGATCACCCAGCGCCGTTGCGCGGCAGATCATCGTCACCGTCCCACCTTGGCCGGTCTCGTAGGCCGAGACGGGGTAGGCGTCGGTCAGGTCGGCCGGCGCCGGCTTCGCCACCCATTCCGGTCGGCCGAACTCCGGTTCTGGCGCGGGGGCGGCGGTGTCCTGGGCGATCAGGGCCAGGGCGAGCAACGAAAGCAGCATGACCTAAACTTCGGACCGTTCCCTGAGGCGTTCAAGCCCCTGCGCGGCGAGGTCGCACAGGGAACGCAGACCCTGTTCGGAAAAGACGTCCAGGGCGGCGTCGTATGCCATGGCCGCGTTCGCCAGTCGATGGTCGCCGCGGCCGGTGATCTCGACCCGCAGTTCGTACAGCCGCGCGAGACCCAGCTGCGTCAGAGCCCAGGCGACAGGATCGGTGGTCGGGGCGCGAGCGGTCAGGTCGGTCAGCATCGCCGCCTCGGCCGCGTCGAGCACGGCCAGATCCCCCGTCAACTCCGCCAGGCGGCCCAGGCAGTTGGCGCGGCCGGCGGCGACGCAGGCGTGCAGGGCGAGCGCGGTCTCGCGGCCGAGGCCGAAAAGAGCGCGGTCATAGCAGCGCAGGGCCTGGTCGAAGGCGCGCGGCGCGTCGGTGAGTTCGCCCAGCGTCTGCAGGGCCAGGCCAAGCTGGGCCTGGATGCGGGTCCAGTCGAGCGGGCTGTGGTCGCGCGGGATCAGCTCCAGGGCGTCGGTCAGCTGCTGCACGCCGTCAGCGGCGGCGCCGGCATCGGCGGTCAGGTCGGCCAGGGTCGCACGGGCGGCGCCGGCCTGGGCGGTGATGCGGGCGGTCAGAAGAGGTTCGTAGTCGGCGTCCAGCGTCTTGCCGGCATGGGTCAGCTCGCGCAGGGCGCATTCGATCAGCGGCTGGTCCTTTAGGCGCGCCCCGCAGCCGGCCAGGATATCGGCCAGCACGGCGCGCTGCTCGGCGGCCGCCATGCGCAGGGCGACGTTGCCCTTGCCCGCCTGGTCCAGACGACGAAGGGGGGCCTCGAAGCGGCCCGCGGCGGCCAGGGCGTCTTCCAGACCACCGCTGCGAAGCGCACGGCGACCGGCGACGCCCGCCAGCCCGCAAAGGGCGAGGGCGCCGGCCGGTCCCGGATCGGCGGACACAGGGGTCAGGGTGGCGACCACGGCGGCTTCCAGGCCCTCGTCGCTGAACAGCTCGCCGCCGAGCAGGGCGCAGAAGGCCTGTTCGACCCGGGCGCGGGCCACGCCGGCCGGGCGCCGCGAGGCTTCGAATTTCGTCGCCGCGCTCTCTGCGGCGGCGGCGGCCTTGCGCAGGGCGACGGCGTCGCCCGAGCGGCGGGCGACCTCGCGCCAGACCACGGCGGCGTCGAGCTGGCGCATGGCGGGATCGCGGGCGCTGACCCGGCCGGCGGCGACGTCGGCGGCGCGGGCCTCGGCCTTCAGCAGGCGCAGGTCCAGCAGATCCAGCAAGGCCGCGTCGCCGCCTGTCATCCCATCGCGAGGTGGGGAGGAGGGGGTCTCGAAGGCGCGGCGCAGCTGACGACCGAACTCGAACATGCGGAACTCCGAAACCGTCCCGGACCGGAACAGTCCGGTGGGGGTCATGTCGGTTCAGAGCAAAGCCCGATCCAGTCGCGTTTACAACTCGTTAACCATATTTTCCTGTCGGGCGGTCGCAAGTTCCCGCGACGGCGACGGGCAAAACGATCGCACCGACCGCCTTGAAAGGGTTGCCACCGGCCGTGTCGAAGGCCCGATAGCCTGCTCATCCGTCGGCTTCGCCGACACCCTCTCCCGCGAGGGGAGAGGGTAAGCCCGAGACGACGTTCCAATCAGTAGGGAATGGGTTCCGACGGCGCGGGCGGTGCAGTGACCCCGGGCGGGGCCTGTCCAGGCGGCGGCTCGATGACCGGATCCGGCTCCCGGGTCAGGATTTCCAGCTCGCTGGCCGCACGGCTGAAGTCGCTGCCCAGACCCTCGTAGAAGCCATTGCGCGGATCGGGCTCCGTCTCCGGCTCGACGTCGGGCAGCAGCCAGTCGAAGTCGCGGGCCGGCAGGCCGGCGTGGGCGGCGACCATGTACTGGCGCCAGATGGTCGAGGGCATGCCGCCGCCGGCGACCCGCTCCATCGGCTTGTCGTCGTCGTTGCCGACCCAGACGCCGGTGACGACGTCCGGCGTGAAGCCTATGAACCAGGCGTCGCGATAGTTCTGGCTGGTGCCGGTCTTGCCCGCCGCCGGCCGGCCGAAGGCGGCCCGCGTGCCGGTGCCCTTTTCGACGACGCCCTTCAGCATCTTCACCATCATGCTGGCGTACTGGATGTCGAAGACCGGCGTCCCGGGCCGCTGGCTGCGGTTGTAAACGGGGGCGCCGTCCTGGGTGACGATGCTCTCGATGATGTAGGGCTGCACCCGCTGGCCGGCCTGCTGGAACACCTGGAAGGCGCTGGTCAGCTCCAGCAGGTTCACTTCGTAGGATCCAAGCGCCACCGACAGGTCCGGCCGCGCCGGCACCGTGGTGATGCCGAAACGGCGGCTGATCTCGCCGATGGCCGGACCGCCGACCTCCTGGCCGACCTTCACCGCCACGGTGTTGATCGATTTGGCCAGCGCCGTCTCGATGGTCACCGGTCCCGAATAGCTGCCGCCATAGTTTTCCGGGGCCCAGTCGCCGAATTTCACCGGCCCGTCGACGCGGACATCCTTGGGCAGCAGGCCCTTCTCCAACGCCGCCGCATAGACCAGGGCCTTGAAGGTTGAGCCCGGCTGGCGCTTGGCCTGGACGGCGCGGTTGAACGGCGCGACGTCGAAGTCGGTGCCGCCGACCATGGCCCGGATAGCCCCGTCGCTCCCAAGCGACAGCAGGGCCGCCTGCTTGGCCTTGGCCCTGACACCGTCCGTCTGCAGCACCTTGCGGACGGTGTCGGCCCCGACCTTCTGCAGCTTCGAGTCGATGGTCAACCTGACGGTCAGATCCGGCGCATTGGCCCCGGCGATCTTCACCGCCTCGTTGGTGGCGTAGTCGAGGATGTAGCCGATATCGCCTTCTTCCTGCAGCGCCTTGGCCTGCAGCTTGGGCGGATTGTCGAGCGCCTCCTGTTCCTGGGCGGCCGTGATCCAGCCCTCCTTGCGCATCCGGTCGAGCACCAGATGCGAGCGCTGCAGCGCCGCCCCCATGTTCTTGTTCAGCGCCAGTCGCGACGGGGCCTTGGGCAGGCTGGCCAGCAGGGCCGCCTCGCCGATCGTCAGCTCCCGCGCCGGCTTGCCGAAATAGCTCATCGAGGCGCCGTCGATACCGAAGGTGTTGGCCCCGAAATAGATGCGGTTCAGGTAGAGCTCGAGGATCTCGTCGCGGCTCAGCACCTTGAACAGCCGCCGCGCCATCACCGCTTCATGCAGCTTGCGCTTGATGGTCTGCTCCGGCGTCAGGAACAGGCCCTTGGCCAGCTGCTGGGTGATGGTCGAGCCGCCCTGCACCGTGTGACCGGCCTGAAAGTTGACGTAGGCGGCGCGGCTGATGCCGTAGAGGTCCAGCGCCCCGTGCTTGTAGAAGCGCCGGTCCTCGGCGGCCAGGAAGGCGTTGGGCACATGCTCGGGCAGCTGCGCCAGGGTGATGCGCTCACCGTAGCGGGGGCCGCGGGTGGCGATCAGCGTGCCCTCGCGGTCGAGGAACTTGATCCCCGGCGCCCGGTTGACGGCGAACAGCGCCGCCCGGTCGGGCAACGGCGGCACGTCGGTCAGATACTTGCGCCAGACATAGACCCCGCCGCCGATGGCCGCCGTCGCGCCGAGCACGAACAGCACGGCCAGCGTGATCCACAACCACTTCAGCCGGCCCATCAGGGCCTTGAACCGCTCCCACCCCTGGCCATCGGAGACGATACGCTCAGGCCTGGGCTTCTTTTCCTTCGGCGGCCTGGGCGCCCTGGGCGTCCTGGTCGCCTTCGGTGGCTTGACCGCCTTTTCCTTCACCGGCTTCTGACGGCGCGGCGGCGGCATGGGTTCAGGCTCCGGTTCCTCGGCGGCCGGCCGGGAATCTTCGAACCGGAAGGGTTCGAGGCTCCACTTGTCGTTTTCGTCGTTGGACACGGGCTACCTGAGCTGAAGACACATGAACGGTCGCCTCATCTGTATCCTTCCGAGGCGCGGAAGGTCCATCACGCAAGGATTGTGCCGGTGCGGGACAATTCGTCGTGCTGGTTTGGCGGGCGGATCGGGGGTAGTGGCTTGCGCATGTCGCGCCGACCCTTCTGGGAATACAAAAGCCTTCGCCAGATGACGGTGGCCGAATGGGAAAGCCTATGCGACGGCTGCGGTCTCTGCTGTCTTGTTCGCTTCGAGGATGAGGACAGCGGCGAGGTCATCCCCACCCGCGTGCACTGCAAGCTGTTCGACGGCCAGCTCTGCGCCTGCACCGATTACGCCAACCGCAAGGCTCACGTCCCCGACTGCGTGAAGCTGACCCCCCACAATATCGACGCCCTGCCCTGGATGCCGACGTCCTGCGCCTATCGCCGGCTGCATGAGGGCAAGACCTTGCCGGAATGGCACCCGCTGGTCACCGGCGACCCGGAAAGCGTCCACAAGGCCGGCGTCTCGATTCGCGGCCAGACGATCAGCGAGGCCGAACTCAAGGATCCCGAAGACGCCCTGGAATACACCGCCTGGGACCTGATGATCGACCGTGGGGATGAGTCGTACGACCCGGATTGAAGCGGGTTGGCTTGCGTCCGCCAGGCCACCCGCCGAGCTGCGGTCAAGCGGCCAGCGACGCGCCACCTGGCTGCCGGCCGTTCCAACAGTTTATTGTCGAGG
>JANPKF010000266.1:0-12956 GCA_031425895.1 Caulobacteraceae bacterium
CTTCGACACGCGGCCTGCGGCCGCTACTCAGGATGACGAATAAAGGCCCACTTCTCCCATGTTCGTCATCCTGAGTAGCCCGCGCAGCGGGCGTGTCGAAGGACGCACGTCCGTTCAACCGCCCCGCGCCACGAACCAGCCGTTTCGGAACTGCTCGTCCGCCTTGCCATAGAGGAAGGGCGCGCCGTCGGGGGTCAGCACCGTGCCGCCGGCGGCGGCCAGCACCGCCTGGGCGGCGGCGATGTCCCATTCGCTGGTCGGGCCGTGGCGGGGGTAGATATCCGCCGACCCCTCGGCGATGCGGCAGAGCTTCACCGAGCTGTCCATCGCCAGCGTGGTGTCGAATTTGTAGGTCTCGGCCAGCTTGCGGGTCGTCTCTTCCTTCATGGTGTGGCTGATCAGCGCCACGGCCTGGCCCTGCGGCCAGGGTCGCACCCGGCAGGCCTGGGCCGGGGCGCAATGGATGCGCTTCAGAGCGCCCGAAGCCGAGGTGTACCAGGTCTCGCCGCTGGCCGGCATGCAGACCGCGCCGGCCACCGGATGGCGGTCCTGGATCAGGCCGATGTTGACCGTCCAGCTGGGGTCGCCGCGCACGAAGGCCTTGGTGCCGTCCACCGGATCGACCAGGAAGAAGCGCGGGCCGATCTCGTCGGGCGTGCCGTATTCGGAAGCATGCTCCTCGCCGATGATCGGGATCTCCGGGAAGCGCTCGTTGAGCAGGCGGGTGATCAGGATCTCGCCCTGGCGGTCGGCCTCGGTGACCGGGCTGTCGTCGGCCTTGGCGTCGACGGTCAGGGCCGTGCGCCACAGGGGCAGGATCAGCCGGCCGGCTTCCTCGACGAAATCGGCCAGCACGGCGCCGATGTTTTCCGGATCACTGCTCACTCGACCTCTCCCTCGTCCACCACGTCCAGCCGAACGCTGCGCGTATCCAGCGCCTGCTTGCCGGCCTGTTCGAAATCCACCGTCACCCTGTGGCCGATGCAGGACTGCACCTGACCCAGGCCCCAGTCCGGCCGACCCGGATGCCGCACCAGGGCGCCGGGCTCAAGAAAAGGGTCGCGGAGCGCCATGGGCTGAAGGCTCTAGGCGGTTCCCGCCGCCGCGCCAAGCATTCAGGTTTCGCCATACGGGGCGGGGCGGCGCCACCCAACCCTCCACAAGGAAGGCGGCCTGATCCTCAGGTGAAGCCGCCGGGCCGTTGGCTCGGCGGCCAAATCACCGCTAGACTCCGCCCATGACCGACGCCGCCGAAGCCCTGCCCAAAGACGACGCCACCCTGATCGCCGACCCGGTCGATCTGGCCGCCCAGCTGGCGGCGCGGCTCTGTCACGACTTCATCAGCCCGGCCAGCGCCATCGTCTCGGGCCTTGACCTGCTCGACGACCCGACGGCGCAGGACATGCGCGAGGACGCCATGGCCCTGATCGCCCAGAGCGCCCGCAAGCTGGCCGACCTGTTGTCCTTCAGCCGGGCGGCGTTCGGCTCGGCCTCGACGGTCGAGGTGTTCGACGCCCGTGACCTGGAGACCCTGGCCCAAAGCGTCTTCGGCCACATGAAATCGACCCTCGTCTGGGAGGTCGCCCCGGCCAGCCTCAACAAGCCCGCCGCCCGCACCCTCCTGAACCTCTGCCAGATCGCCGGCACGGCCCTGCCGACCGGCGGGACGGTCACCGCCCGGGTGGTCGAGGCCGGCGGCCGCATCGCCCTCAGCCTCGAGGGGACCGGCCCGCGCATCCGCCTGAAGCCCGAAGTGGCCAATGGCCTGCTCGGCAAGCCCAAGGGCGAGGCCATGGGCGGCGCCTGGATCCAGGCCTTCTACGTTCACAGCCTGGTCGCCCAGGCGGGTGGCCAGGTGGCTGTCGAAGCGGGCGAGGAGATGCTGACCCTGGCGGCGTGGGTGCCGGCGTGACTCGTCCTTCTCCCGCTTGTCGGGAGAAGGTGGCCCCGAAGGGGTCGGATGAGGGCAGAGCGGGCGGAAGAGCTTTGGCGGGACGACCGCGCCACAACGCGCGAGCCTTGGAAAGCCGGTGCTGCCCTCATCCGTCAGCCTGCGGCTGCCACCTTCTCCCGACAAGCGGGAGAAGGGCGCGCTTCGCGCTTAAATTCTTAACGGCCTCCACCCTCTCTTAACCGACGCAGCCCACAACAGAGCGTTCAAGAGGAGCGTTCCAACGCCGTGAAGACCTGTCTCGTGGTCGACGACAGCCGGGTGATCCGCAAGGTGGCCCGCCGCATCCTGGAGGACCTCGGCTTTGAAATCGCCGAGGCCGCCGACGGGATGGAGGCGCTCGCCTGGTGCCGCGCGGCCATGCCCGACGCCATCCTGCTGGACTGGAACATGCCGGTGATGAACGGCATCGACTTCCTGCGGCTGCTTCGCGCCGAGCCCGGCGGCGGGGCGCCGCGCGTGGTCTTCTGCAGTGTCGAGACCGAGCCGGACCGCATTCGCGAGGCGCTGGACGCCGGGGCCTCCGAGTACATCATGAAGCCCTTCGACGGCGACATCATCGAGGCGAAGTTCGCCGAGGCGGGCCTGGTATGAGCCCGCAGGATATCGAGCTGTTCCTCGCCCTGGCCCGCGCCCGCGCCGGCCTGAAGATCGACCCGTCCAAGACCTACCTGATCGAGAGCCGCCTGGGCCCGCTGGCCCGGCGCGAGAACTTCCCCGGCATTCCGGAGATGGCCGCCGCCCTGCGCTCCCTGCGCGAGGAGAAGCTGATCTGGGCCGTGGTCGAGTCCCTGGCCCAGGGCGAGACCGGCTTCTTCCGCGACCGCGCGCCCTACGCGACCTTCAGCAAGGAACTGCTACCCACCCTGGCCCGCCTGCGCGGCAATGATCCGATCCGGGTGTGGAGCTGCGCCTGCGGCTCCGGCCAGGAGGCCTACAGCCTGGCGATGATCGCCGAGGAGGCTGAAGGCCTGCCGCCCGGGACCAAGGTGGAGATCTATGGGTCGGACCTGTCGGAACGCTCGCTGGAGAAGGCCCAGTCGGGTCTCTACACCCAGTTCGAGGTCCAGCGCGGCCTGCCGATCCGCAAGCTGCTGCAGCATTTCGAGAAGGTCGAGGACAACTGGCGCCTGACCCCGCGCATCCGACAGCGGGTGCGCTGGCGGCGGGTCAACCTGATCGCCGACCTGACCGTCATGGGCCGCTTCGACGTCATCTTCTGCCGCAACGTGCTGAACATGATGGACGCCCCCTATCGCCGGCGGGTGCTGGAAAGCCTGGCGGCCCTGCTGCCGGCCGATGGCCTGCTGATCCTTGGCGAGGGCGAGACCACCGAAGGCAGCACCGAGGCCTTCCGCCCGGTGACCGGCCGTCCCGGCCTCTATGTGCGCAACCCCGCCTACCGGGCCGCGGCCGCCTGATCCCCGCACGGCCCGCCGGTTTTCCAATGACGGGTATGTCTGCTAGCGGGGGCGTGTGAGCGAAGACGCCCTGATCCATTGCGTGCGCGTGCCCAAGAGCGGCTCCAAGAGCCTGCTGCTCATGCTGGGCGAGGCCTTCGCCGGCCGCCGCGTCTTCTACCTGCCAGACACCCTGCGCCCGGAAACCGCCCTGTCACCCTGGCAGCGCGTTCGCCTGTGGCGCTCGCAACGCCAGAACCTGATGCAGAAGCTCGGAACGCCCAGCCTCTCGGCCGCCTTCGCCCGGATCGAGGCGCAGGCCCGGCCGGGCGACCTGATCGCCGGCGGCCACAGCGACCAGGGCCTGGTCCGCGCGCGCCTGAGCAGACCGGTCCGCTTCGTCACCCTGATGAGGGATCCGGCTTCGCGGGCCTTGAGCGACTACAACTACGCCCGCGCCGGCTACGTGAAGAAGCAGTCCTGGCAGCGCTTCGACGCCCACCTGCTGGCGGCGGTCGCCGCGAGGCGCGACTTCGCCGGCTTTCTCGATTTCCAGATCGAGCACGCGGCGGTGTTCAGCGATCCCGCCGCCGCCTTCCTGGGTTGGCGCCCGGACCAGCCGCTCGAGCCCTGGCTGGCCGACAACCTCTGGGACTGGGCGACCCTGGAGACAGCGGAATCGCTGGCGACGCGCCTCGCCGACCGGCTGGGCCGGCCGGCCGCCTTTGGCCGCCACAACCGCGCCGAGGCGGGCCGGGCCGACATCACCGCCGACGAGCGACGGCGCGTTGAACGGCTCTGCGCCCGCGACTACGACCTCTACGAACGCTGCCTGGCCGACAACCGCACCGTTTGAGGCCCTATTTCGCGAACACCTTCTGCAGGAACAGGGTCTCGGCCTCGCGCTGGGCGTCGATGTTCTGTTTCTTGCGGAAGCCGTGGCCCTCGTCGGCGGCGATCATGTACCAGACGTCTCCGCCCTGGCCGCGCACCTTGGCGACGATCTGTTCGGCCTCGGTCCAGGGAACGCGCGGATCGTTGCGACCCTGGATGACGAACAGCGGCTTCTTCATCTTTGCGGTCAGGTTCAGGGGCGAGATCTGGTCGAAGATGGCGGCCATCTTCGGGTCACGCTCGTCGCCGTACTCGGCCCGGCGCAGATCGCGGCGATAGCCCTCGGTATTGGTCAGGAAGGTCTTGAAGTTGGAGATGCCGACGATGTCGACGGCCCCGGCCAGCCGGTCGGAATAGGCGGCCAGCGAGGCCAGCACCATGAACCCGCCGTAGCTGCCGCCATAGACCACCACCCGGTCCTTATCGAGATCGGGCTGGGTGGCGATCCAGTCGAGCAGGGCGCCGATGTCCTTGACGCTGTCCTGGCGCAGGGGGCCGTTGTCGAGCTGGATGTAGCGCTTGCCGTAACCGTCCGAGCCGCGAACGTTGGGGGCGATGGTCACCGCCCCCAGCTCGGCCGCCCAGTACTGACGACGGGTGCTGAAGCCCGGCCGATCCTGTCCCTCGGGCCCGCCGTGGATGTCGATGATCACCGGCGCGCGGCCGTTGATTTTCGCCGGCTTGTAGACCCAGGCCGGGACGGTGAGGCCGTCGAAGGACTTGAAGCTGACCAGTTCGGGCTCGCGCAGGGCCGCCAGATCGAGGCCGCCGGCCTCGCTGTAGGTCCAGCGCTGCAGCGTGCCGTTGCCGGGATCGAAGACATGGACGTCGGCCGGCGAGGTGGCGGCGTTGAGGCCGATGGCCAGGCTCTTGCTGTCGGGCGAGAACTTCAGCGCGCCCAGCACACCGACCGGCAGGTTGGGCTGCGGCACGGCCTGACGGGTGCGGAAGCCCTGGACCACGACGCGACTGCGGCCCCCCTCGTTGACGCTGTAGGCCAGCAGACGGCCGTCCGGGGACAGGTCGAATTCCTCGACATCCCACGTCAGGTCCGGGGGCGAGATCGGCGCGGACTTGCCGGTCGCCAGGTCGAGGCTGACCAGCCGCTTGAAGTCGCTGCCCTCGTCGCTGAGCACCAGCACCGACTTGCCGTCCGGAGCGAACTGGCCGCCGGCATAGGCGATGTCGCCCTTGGTCGGGTTCAATTCCTTGGCCTGGCCGCGGGCCAGATCGAGCAGGTAAAGCTCGCTCGAGACCGCCGAGATATAGCGCCCGAGCAGGATGCTGCCGCCATCCGGCGACAGGGCGATCGGGGCGGTGGCGCCCGTGGCGTCGAACACCTTCTTGCGGCTGGCCGGATCGCCGACCGTCATGGTGACGATGTCGTAGTCGGGATCGCCCTTGCCGACCCGGGCCCAGGCCAGGGTCTTGCCGTCCTTGCTGAACACCATCGACTGGTTGCGCGTACCGGGTTCGGTGAAGGCGACCTCCGGACCGTCCAGGCCCATCAGGTAGCCCTGGAAGTACTCGTCACCGCCGGTGTCCTTGCTGAAGATGAAGCGGTCTTTCGAGCCGGGCACGCCTTCGGCACCGCCGACCGGCTCGTCGAAGAAGGTCAGCTGGGTGCGATCGCCGCCCGGGCGGGCGACGCGGTGCAGCTGGGCGGTCTGGCCAAAGCGGGTGGCGATCAGCATCGAGCCGTC
Source organism: Caulobacteraceae bacterium (assembly GCA_031425895.1). Classification (GTDB taxonomy): domain Bacteria; phylum Pseudomonadota; class Alphaproteobacteria; order Caulobacterales; family Caulobacteraceae; genus Caulobacter. The sequence continues at coordinate 5,949 of JANPKF010000266.1, forward strand.
GTCCAGCCAGCTGGCGAAGCCGGCCGAGCGGGCGTTCTGGTAGCGGCGCAGGGCCTCACGCACGACCGGCGGCGTCTGGGGCACATTCTCCAGGGTCAGGGTCCCGACCTGGCGCGTCTCGACGGCCGGCGCCTGGGCCGAGACGGCCGGCGCGCAAAGCAGAAGGATGGCCGCCCCGGCCAGAAGCACACCACGACGCATCATCACTTCTCCAGAAAATTGCCGGTTCAGGCCGGATCGTATTCGCTGACCAGGTGCCCTGGCTCGACCTCGGTCAATCTCGGAATGTAGATCGGCGCGGTCGGGTCGACGGTGAGGCGGGACGGCAGGAAACGCAAGGCTGAACGCGGATCGAGCGGCGACGGCGGCTCGCCGGTCAGACGGACCCGCTTACGGCTGCGTTCGACCGCGGGATCGGGGATCGGCGCGGCCGACAGCAGGGCCTTCGTATAGGGGTGCTGCGGGGCGGCGTAGAGACGCTCGCGCGTCGCCAGCTCCATGACCCGGCCGAGATAGAGCACCATCACCCGGTGGCTGATCTCGCGCACCACCGCCAGGTCGTGGCTGATGAACATCATCGCCATGCCCATCTCCTTCTGGAGATTGATCAACAGGTCGATGATCTGGGCCCGGATCGAGACGTCCAGCGCGCTGACCGCCTCGTCGCAGATGACCAGCTTGGGTTTCAGGATCATCGCCCGGGCGATGCCGACCCGCTGGTTCTGGCCGCCGCTGAGTTCGTGCGGATAGCGGTTGATCAGGGTCGGCGACAGGCCGGCCCGCTCCATCATGGCGGCCGCCTCGACCTCCCGCTCACGGCGGTTCAGCTCGGGCCGGAAGACGCGCAGGGGCTCGGCGATGGAATCGCCGACGGTCGAGCGCGGGTCGAGACTGGCCAGCGGGTCCTGGAAGACGATCTGCAGGTCGCGGCGACCCTTGCGCATGGTCTCCTCATCGGCCCGGGTGATGTCGCGGCCCATGACGGTAATCGCCCCGCCCAGCTCGCCGCTGCCCTTGGGCAGGAGGCGCAGGACCGCCCGGCTGAGGGTGGACTTGCCGCAACCGCTTTCGCCGACTACGCCAAAGGTCTCGCCTTGGCGGATGGAGAAGTCGACGCCGTCGACGGCGCGCAGCATGATCTTCTTGCCGAGGATGCCCTGGCGCACCGGGAACCAGACCTTGACGTCATCGCCCTGGACGATAATGGGCGCATCCGGTTTGACCGGGTCCAGGGTCGGGCGACCGCCGCGGTCCTCGCGGTCGAGGCGCGGGATGGCGTCCAGCAGGCTGCGCGTATAGGCGGTCTGCGGATTGGCGAAGAGGTCGGCGGCGCCGCCCTCCTCGACATAGGCGCCGTCCTTCATCACGCAGACCCGGTCGGCCAGACGGGCAATGACGCCCATGTCGTGGGTGATCAGCACCAGGGCCGTGCGGGTCTCGCGCTGCAGCTCGGCCATCAGGTCGAGGATTTCGGCCTGCACGGTGACGTCGAGCGCCGTGGTCGGCTCGTCGGCGATCAGCAGGGCCGGATCACAGGCCATGGCCCCGGCGATCATCACCCGCTGGCGCATGCCGCCACTGAGCTCGTGCGGATACTGGTTCATCCGCCGGGCGGCCTCGGGGATGCGGACATGGTCCAGCCATTGTCGGGCACGGGCCTTGGCCTCCTTGTCGGAGACACCCAGGTGCAGGCGAAGCGGTTCGGCGATCTGCTCACCGATCTTCACATGCGGCGTCAGGGCGGTCAGCGGATCCTGGAAGATCATGGTCATCTTCGAACCGCGAATGCGGTTCAGCTCGCGCGTCTTCAGGCCCAGCAATTCCTGGCCCTCGAAGGTGGCGGAGCCGGTCGCCGTGCCGTTCTGGGCCAGCAGACCCATGACCGTCATGAAGGTCTGGCTTTTCCCCGATCCGCTTTCACCGACCACGCCCAAGCATTCGCCCTGGCCAACATCAAGGGAGACGCCGCGCACCGCCTCGACAACGCCATCGGGCGTGTCGAATTGAACCTTCAGGTCACGGATGGAGAGGACGGGTTGGCGCGAACTGGACAAGCGGAAAACTCCAGGGCCCACGAGAGACGGGGCCTGACATGCGGCATGATGACGGGCGGTACGATAGCGATCGGCGGCTGACGCGCAAATGAACGGCGCGTAACCCTTGTTCCCGCGCGCGAAGGGCCACGGTTTGGGCATGCGACAAGTTCCCACTGCGCCCGCTTGCCGCATTCCGCGACAGAAAGGACGGCGTAAGGTTTCCGCTGTAGTTTTAAGCGTTGTTCGGGGATGTCACGGCCATGCGGCTGTTCAATCTGTTCCGTCTCTCTCCTCTGGCAGCCGGCGAGCCGGCATCGCCTGCCCAGCTGGCCATGGCCGTCGCGCCCTGGGTGCTGGTGGCGGTCTTCGCCGTGGCCCTGCTGGTCCGATAGCCGGTTTCGCCGACCGGGATTCGCCCAACGCAATCCTGTTGTGGTAAACGTCCCTGGCCTGCCTGTTGCAGGCCTCCGGCTTGTTACGCGCCAAGGTGTATCGAACGGGGACGGGGGAACAGGGCATGGACAAGCCGATCTGGTGGCGGGGCAATAGCCGCAACAACAACCCCGGCCCTTCGGGCGCCCGCGTCATCGTTGTCGGCAACGAGAAGGGCGGGGCCGGCAAGTCGACACTGGCGGCGCTGATCGCCACCGCCATGCTCTATCGCGGCAAGCGCGTCGCGGTAATCGACGCGGATCTGCGCCAGCAAACCCTCAGCCGCTTCCTGGCCAACCGCCGCAGCTGGTTGCCGGCCGCCGGCGTCGAGGCCCCGGTGCCGCTGGAGTACAAGCTGCATGACGATCCGGGCTTCCTGGCCCACGGCGATCCGGCGGAGGCCGTCGCCCGCTTCGAGAGCGCCGTTGGCATGGCCATGGGCGATGCCGACCTCGTCGTCATCGACACCCCCGGGTCCGACACCGCCGTCTCGCGCTGCGCCCACCTGCAGGCCGACCTGGTCGTCACCCCGATGAACGACAGCTTCGTCGACTTCGACGTCCTGGGCCAACTCGACCCCGTGACCCTCCGGCTTCTGCGGCCGAGCCTCTATACCGAGGTGGTGCTGGAAGCGCGCGAGACGCGCGAGCACCACAATCGCCGCCTCGACTGGGTGGTCCTGCGCAACCGCATGGCCGCAACGGACGGGCGCAACCGCGAGCGGCTGACCCAGGGTCTCGAGACCCTGGCTGACGAGGTCGGCTTCCGCATGGGCCCCTCCCTGCGCGAGCGGGTGACCTACCGCGAGATGTTCCCCTTCGGCCTGACCATCGCCGACCTCGCTCCCGGAGTGCGGCCAGGCGGCGTCAGCTCGCCCCGCCTTGCCGCGCGTGAGGAACTCCGGGAACTGCTGGTCGCCCTGAAGCTTGTCCGCGAGGCTTCGGACGAGACTGGCGAGCACGTGCCGGACGAGCGCGGCGCGGTGCTCCACCAGATGGGCTAGGTCGCACCGGCCGGTTGCGCGGGCGCCAAGGCGCCCGAAAACACTATGAAATCAAAGGCTCGGCGAATATGTCTAGACATATTCATCGACCAAACCGGTCTTCGTGGACCGGAGGGCGCCCTCGTTGCGCACGGTGTAGGTCGCACCGGAGCGTTTTCGACCTACAAACGCAGCGCCTCGACCTACGTCCGAACCTACGCCGCGGGCTACAATTTCTTCACCCCGGCCCACGCCAAAGCCTACAGCCATTGGCTTTGACGCCGGCGCCGGCGGTCTCACCGCCGCACCTGCTTTTTTCGTAGGTCGCGCGCGGCTGGTATAATGCCTCGCCGCTTCGATAGGGCGTGGGCGGCGCCAATCGCTCCCGCAACGCCCTCAAGGTCGTTATATAGGCCCCATGGCCAAGCGCACGCCCACCGACCTGCCCTTCCGTTCGCCCTACCGGCACGGCTTCATCCGCGTCGCCGGCTGCGTGCCGATGACCGCCGTCGCCGACCCGGGCCGCAACGCCGCCGAGACGATCGCCCTGCTCGAACGCGGCCATGCCGAAGGCGTGGCGCTGATGACCTTTCCGGAACTGGGACTGTCGGCCTATTCGATCGACGACCTGTTCCACCAGGAGGCTCTGCTCGACGCGGTCGAAGCGGGCCTGGCCAGTCTGGTCGAGGCCAGCCGCAAGCTGCGCCCCGCCTTCGTGGTCGGCGCGCCGCTGCGCGGCGAAAGCCGTCTCTACAACTGCGCCGTGGTCATCCAGGGCGGGACGATCCTCGGCGTCGTGCCCAAAACCTACCTGCCCAACTACCGCGAATATTATGAGCGCCGCTGGTTCGCCTCCGGCCTGGGCGTGACGGGGCGGACCCTCAAGCTCGCTGGTCAGACGGCGCCGTTCGGCACGGACCTGCTGTTCGACATCGAGATGCTCGGCAAGGCGGCGGCGACGTTCGCGGTCGAGATCTGTGAGGACGTCTGGACGCCCGAGCCGCCCTCGACCGCCGCGGCCATGGCCGGAGCGGAAATCCTGCTCAATCTGTCGGCCAGCAACATCGTCATCGGCAAGGCGCGGGAACGGCAACTGCTCTGCGCCAGCCAGTCGCTGCGCTGCCAGGCGGCCTATGTCTATTCGGCGGCAGGCCCCGGGGAATCGACGACCGACAACGCCTGGGACGGCCAGGCGGCGGTGTTCGAACTGGGCGCCCAGCTGGTCGAAAGCCAGCGCTTCCCGACGGCCTCGACCCTGGCCGTCGCCGATATCGATGTCCTGCGCCTGCGCCAGGAACGCCGGCGCACGGTCACCTTCGGCGACGCCGCCGTCAGCCGGCCGCGCACGCCCTTCCGCCGGATTGCTGTCGAGATCGCGCCGCCGGAGGGCGTGCTCGATCTGGCGCGGCCGCTGGAGCGCTTTCCGTTCGTGCCCAGCGACAGCGCTCGCCTGGCCGAGGAATGCCACGAGGCCTACAACATCCAGGTCCAGGGCCTGGCCCAGAGGCTGAAATCAACCCGGCTCGAGAAGCTGATCATCGGGGTCTCGGGGGGGCTGGACTCCACCCAGGCCCTGCTGGTCGCCGCCAAGGTGATGGACTCCCTCGGCCTGCCGCGCACCAACGTCCTGGCCTGGACCCTGCCGGGGTTCGCGACCTCGGAGGGCGCCAGGGCCAATGCCTGGCGGCTGATGACGGCGCTGGGCGTCACCGCCGCTGAGCTCGATATCCGGCCGACCGCGATGACCATGCTGAAGGCCATGGGCCACCCCTTCGCCAGCGGCCAGCCGGTACATGACATCACCTTCGAGAACGTCCAGGCGGGCCTGCGCACCGACTATCTTTTCCGCCTCGCCAATCAGCATGGCGGACTGGTGGTCGGGACAGGCGACCTTTCGGAACTGGCGCTCGGCTGGTGCACCTATGGCGTCGGCGACCACATGAGCCACTACAATCCCAACGGGTCGGTCTCCAAGACGCTCATCCAGCACCTGATCCGCTTCGTCGCGGGCTCGGGCGAAGTCGATGAAAACACCGCCGAGGTTCTGCGCGATGTGCTGGCTTCGGAAATTTCTCCAGAACTGATACCGGCAAGCCACAGCGGCGAAACCCAGTCCACGGAGGCCTTCGTCGGCCCCTATGCGCTGCAGGATTTCAACCTTCACTACCTGGCGCGTTATGGCTTCCCGCCCTCGCGGATCGCCTACCTGTCCTTCGAGGCCTGGGGCCCCCACAGCACCCGCGCCTGGCCGGCCGGAATCCCGGCAAAGGATCGAAAAACCCATGATCTTCCAGTGATCAAGACCTGGCTCCGCCTGTTCCTGACCCGGTTTTTCGCCAATCAGTTCAAGCGCTCGGCCGTCCCCAATGGTCCGAAGATTTCCTCCGGCGGCGCCCTGTCGCCACGCGGGGACTGGCGGATGCCGTCCGATGCCCGGGTCGACGCCTGGATCGCCGAGCTGGACGCCAACACCCCGAATGAGGCCTGACCGAGCCGGGCAGGTTGCAGGGCAACGAAGGCTGGAAATTCCAAAAGCCGTGGCGTAAGGTCGCGCCCATCGCGCATGGTGTGCGCAGAGAGGTCGGCGACCCGACATTTTTCTGGGAACCTAACGGTCCAGAGGGTGTTGAGCCATCGACCGCGGTCCGGAGGGGTTCTTTTCGTATATCCGATCCTTGAGGGGACGGAGATACGGCAGGGGTCCGGCGAGCCGTGCGGTACAGATCATGCCGAGCGATGGCGCGTTGGCAAAACGACTAGAGTGAGGGGCTCACCTTGAAGAAGAAAGCACTGTTGCTGAGCGGTGTGGGTGCGATCGCCGCCTTGGCGCTGGCTCCGCAGGCCATGGCTCAGGAAAGCGGTTGGTACGGGGCGTTCGACCTCGGCTACCACTCGCCGGAATCCATCGACACGTCCTCGGAAGGCGTTGCCGCCGACGGCGCGCGTTACCAGTACGAGATCCAGCAGGATGACGACATCGCCGGCTTCGCCCGGATCGGCTACCAGATCTCGCCCAACTGGCGCGTTGAACTGGAAGGCGGCGTCCGCACCGGTGACATCGACTCCATCCGCCAGGACCCCACCCGCGCCCTGGTCCCCGACCAGATCTGCTCGGTGACCCTGCCGCTCGTGCCCTGCGACACGCCGGAAGGTTCGATCGAGGCCTACACCCTGATGGCGAACGTCATCTATGACTTCTTCCCCAACTCCAAGTTCCGCCCGTTCGTCGGCGCGGGCATCGGCGTCAACTACGTCGACATGGACTGGGCCGGTCGCTTCAACGACAACCCCGTCTACGGTTCGCTGGCGGTTGACGACAACGACACCGCCTTCGCCTGGCAGTTCCTCGGCGGTATCGCTTTCGATATCACCGATCGCCTGACCGGTGACCTGACCTACCGCTACCTCGACGGCAACGACATGCGCTTCTCCACGAAGCAGTCGGTGCTGAACCCGCTGGTCATCCCGACCGTGGGCGACATCGAGGGCCAGTACGAAGACCAGTCGCTGACCTTCGGTCTGCGCTACAGCTTCGCGCACGCCGCGCCGCCGCCCCCG
>JANPKF010000267.1:0-8195 GCA_031425895.1 Caulobacteraceae bacterium
GCCGCGCTGGCCTGCACCGCCGCCTTTGGCCGGCCGGTTACCGAAGTCCTGGGAAGCACGGAGACCGGCGGCGTCGCCTGGCGCCGGCAAAGCGCCGGCGACGAGCCGTGGACGCCCTTCAGCGTCGTCACCGTCGCCCCGGACGCGGAGGGCACATTGACGGTCCTGACGCCCTATCTCGACGATGGCGTCCCCTTCGCCATGGGCGACCGAATGGTGGCGATGGACGATGGCCGCTTCCGCCTGCTCGGCCGCGCCGACCGCATGGAGAAGATCGACGGCAAGCGCGTCTCCCTGACCCGCGTCGAGGAAGCCCTGGGCGGCCTCGCCGAGGCGGTAGACGCCTGCGCCTTCACCCTGGCCGATCGCAAGGGCGCCCTGGCGGCTGTCGTCGCCCTGTCGCCGGCGGGTCAGGCCGCGCTTGAGGCGGAGGGCGCTTTCCGCATGGGCCGCCATCTTCGCGCCGCCTTGGCCGATAGACTGGAGCCGATCGAGCGCCCGAAACACTGGCGGTTCGTCGATCATCTGCCAACGGATGCCCAGGGAAAACGTCGCTTGAGCGATCTCCGCGCCCTCTTCGACGCCCCGCGCGTCCCGCCCTACGAGGTGGTGTCCCACCAGGGCGACACCACCGAATTGCGCATGACCCTGCCCACCACCCTGGCCTGGTTCCAGGGCCATTTCCCCGGCGAGCCGATCCTGCCGGGCATCAGCCAGGTGCACATGGCGGTTCTGCTGGCCCGCGAGGTGTTTGGCTGGGCCCCGGAGAGCGGCGACCTCACCCGGGTGAAGTTCAAGGACATTATTCGCCCCGGCGAGGTTCTCGACCTGACCCTGACCGCCCACCGCGATAGCGATCGGCTGGCCTTCCGCTGGTTGCGCGCCAACGGCGCCGAGGCCTCGTCCGGCACGATCGGCTAGAGCCTGTTCCGTCAGGCGGAAGCGGTCGTCGGCTTAAACCCGCGACCGGCTCCGGGCGGCCACCCCATCTCCGGGTGACTTTTCGGGCTAATGCGGCTATAGGTCATTGATCGCTGGCCAAGACCCTTGGGCGCCAGCGGCTGAGAGAGACGGCGACGCGCCGCGTACTCCCGCCTGCAGGCTGTGGAGCGGCGCATGGATTTCATGTCAGTCGCCCCTTCGGCCGTCCCTGACAGGAGACACCATGATCGAGGAAGGCTTCGTCCGCCTCTACGCCAACGACTTCGCCAGCCTGGCGGCCCGCGCCGAGGCCGGAGTCGAAGTTGAGCCCCTGGTCCAGAAGCGGATCGGCGAGGCCCGTAGCCATGCGGCCCTGATGGACGCGCGCAAGGGTGGCGATCACCTTCCGGCGGTCGCTGACCGCCTGGTCGAGGAAGCCGGGCGCACCAACAGCCGTGTCGTACGCGAGATGCAGGACGTGGCCGGTGCCATGGCCCGCCGTCGCGAGTTCCTGGAACGCATCGCCGGCATCCTGCGCACCCCGCCGGTCGCCGCCAAGGCGACGATGGCTGTTCGCGGCTAGATCAAGTTCCCGCTCATTCCTGGCCTTGCCCGGATGAGCGGATTTGAAGGCCCGGCAACGGTCCCGACAACAACGAAAAAGGGCCGGCTCCTTGCGGAGCCGGCCCTTCTCGTTGGACGAACCGAGAGGCTGATTAAGCCTGCAGGTTGCCGGCGGACATCTTGCCGCTACGCTTGTCCTTCTCGAGTTCGTACGTGATCTTTTGACCTTCTTCGAGGCCGCGGAGACCCGCGCGCTCGACGGCCGAGATGTGCACGAAGACGTCAGCGCCACCTTCATCAGGTTGGATGAAGCCGAAGCCCTTGGTTCCGTTGAACCACTTGACGGTGCCGGTAGACATATTGGGTAGTCCTTAGTTCATGAAATCACGCCCACACGCGTTTCGCGCAGGCGATCAAGTTCGAGATGGTTTGGGGGCAGGTCCGGGCGTTTCACTGAGTGAAACATGGATATACAGCCGAACCGAGACGAATTCGATGACCCAAAGCTGACAGACCTTCGAGGTTTCCGCAAGGAATATCTTGCGAACTGTTCTCCTGGGACTCGTAAAGCGGTCGAAGCATCCCGATATGACTTTCAGGCGTTTTGTCGATGGACGGCGAATCCTGCCGCCCCCTCGGAGCCTCCCATGACCCTCATCGACCGCCTTCCCGGCCTGACCGACGCCGAGGTGAACAACCTGCTGGCTAACGCTCGCCGGCTCAGTGAAGGCGACCATGCCGCCCGCAAGGCCGCCGCCGCCGAGATCCTGCCGGCTCTTGAGAGCGAGGCTCAGACCCGCACCGAAGCCCGCTCCGCGGCGCTGTCGGCGGCGCGCAAGGCCCGCGGCCCGATCAAGCGCAAGGCGGCCGTCGAAGTGGTTGCCGAGGACGAAGACGAGGAAGAAGAGGAATCGGTCGCCGAACTGGTCTGACCGGCCAAGCCGCCAGTGCTTTGGATGGAACTCCACGCCGTGGAGGGCTTTTTCCAGACATGACGACAGCGCATCCGGAAGATCCAGCCAGGATCTCGACTGGCAACGCCGGGCTGGACCAGATCCTGATGGGTGGGCTCGATGCCGACCGGATGTACCTCTATGAGGGGCGCCCAGGGACCGGCAAAACCACCATTGCCCTGCAGTTCCTGATGGAGGGCGTCCGCAACGGCGAGCGCGTCCTCTACATCAGCCTGTCGGAGACTCGCCGCGAACTGGACCTGGTTGCCCGCCGACACGGCTGGACCCTCGACGGCATCGATATTTTTGAACTGGTTCCGCCTGAGAACGTCCTCGATCCCGAACGGGAGCTCACCGTCCTCCATCCCGCCGAGGTTGAACTCAGCGAGACCACCAAGCTGATCTTCGAAAAAGTCGAGGCGCTCAACCCGACGCGCCTGGTCCTCGACAGCCTGTCCGAGCTGCGCCTCCTGGCCCAGGGCTCGCTGCGCTACCGCCGGCAGATCCTGGCGTTGAAGCACTTCTTCACCACCCGGCAATGCACCGTCGTCCTGCTCGACGATCTCACCGCCCACGAAAATGACCTGCAGCTTCACTCCATCTCACACGGGGTATTGCTGCTGGAGCAGCTGGCTATCGAGTATGGGGCTGAGCGTCGCCGCCTACGCGTCGTCAAGATGCGCGGCATCAACTTCCGGGGCGGCTTTCACGACTTCAAGATCGAGAAGGGCGGCCTGGCCATCTACCCGCGCCTGGTCGCCGCCGAACACCATGCCACCTTCATCGGCGAGTCCACACCGAGCGGCAACGCCGAACTCGACCGCCTGCTCGGTGGCGGCCTGGAGCGGGGCACGAATGCGCTGCTGATCGGCTCCGCCGGGGTCGGCAAGTCGTCGGTCGCCCTGACCTACGCCATCGCCGCCGCCGATCGCGGCGAGCACGCGGTGTACTTCGCCTTCGACGAGGGCCGGGGCACCCTCGAGGCCCGCGCCCATTCCCTTGGGCTTCCGCTGAAGGACAAGCTCGACAGCGGACTGATCCGCTATCAGCAGATCGATCCGGCTGAGATGTCGCCCGGCGAGTTCGCCGATATCGTCATCCGCAGCGTTGAGGAGGACGGCGCCCGCATCGTCATCATCGACAGTCTGAATGGCTATCTCAACGCCATGCCGGACGGCCGCTTCCTTATCTTGCAGATGCACGAGCTGCTCAGCTTCCTCGCCCAGCAAGGCGTCCTCACCATCCTTGTTCTGGCCCAGCACGGTCTGGTCGGACCGATGGAGACGCCGGTCGACATCAGCTACCTCAGCGACGCAGTGATCATGCTGCGCTACTTCGAGCATGACGGCGTCGTTCGCCGGGCGATGTCGGTGGTCAAGAAGCGTAGCGGCGCCCACGAGCACACCATCCGCGAATTCAAGCTATCGACGGGGGGCATCTCGGTCGGCCCGCCGCTGAGCCAGTTCAGCGGCATCTTCTCCGGCACACCCACCTATCTCGGCGACGCCGGGCCGCTGCTCGACGTGCAGGGCCATGACGCTTAGCGACACCCCCTCTGATCGTGTGCTGATCTATGCCCCTGTCGGTCGGGATGGGCCGGCCTCGGCAGAGCTTCTGCGACGCAGCGGGCTGTCCGCCTTCGTCTGCGGCAACCTCGACGGTCTCGTGGGGGAGCTCAACGCCGGCGCCGCGGCGGTTTTCGTCGCCGAGGAGGGTCTGTTCGGCAAGGACCTGACCCGTCTTTCCGGCTGGATCGAGGCCCAGTCCGCCTGGTCCGATCTGCCGTTCGTCGTGCTGACCAGCCGCCATGAACAGCCGCGCGTCGCGGCCTGGCGCAAGACCATTGTCGAGGCTCTGCGCAACGTCTCGCTGCTCGAGCGCCCCGTGCAGCCGATCACCCTGACCAGCGCTGTGCAGGCGGCTCTGCGGGCCCGCAGCCGCCAGTACGAAGTCCGGGCCCTGCTCGCCGCCCGCGAGCGGGCGGCCGAGGAGCTCGAGGCCCTGGTCGCTTCACGAACCCGCGAACTGAAGGCGGCCAACGCCGAACTGGTCACCCAGATGGCGGAGCGGGCTCGCATCGAGGAGAACCTGCGTCAGGCCCAGAAGATGGAGGCCATCGGCCAGCTCACTGGCGGCGTCGCCCACGACTTCAACAACCTCCTGATGGTCATCCAGGGCGGGCTCGACATGCTCGACCGGCAGGAGGACCCGGCCCGACGGGCCCGTATGCTGCAGGGCATGCGCCAGGCGGCCGAGCGGGGTTCGGCTCTGACGCGCCAGTTGCTCGCCTTCTCGCGCCGCCAGCCGCTGGCCCCGGAGGCCGTCGATCTGCAGACCCGGATTGGCGGTATGCGCGAACTGCTGGACCGTTCGCTCAGGGGCGATGTCCACGTCGATCTCGAGTTCGACGAGAACCTGTGGCCTGTGGAGGTCGATGCTGGCGAGCTGGAACTGGTCATTCTGAACCTCGCCTTCAACGCCCGAGACGCCATGCCCAAGGGCGGCGAGATCGTCATCGCCGCCCGCAATGTCGAAGGCTGGCGCGAAGGCGACGTCATCGGAGACTTCGTGCGGCTTGAGGTGCGCGACACGGGCGTCGGCATGAGCGAAGCGGTGAAGGCGCGGGTCTTCGAGCCCTTCTTCACCACCAAGGAGATCGGCAAGGGCTCGGGCCTCGGCCTCGCCCAGGCCTACGGCTTCGCTCGCCAGTCAGGCGGTTCGGTGCGCATCGATTCCCGGGTGGGCGAGGGGACCAGTCTCATTCTCATGCTGCCGCGCTCGACCAAGCCGGTGGTCGAGACCACAAGGCCGACCCTCGATACCGGCCCGGTCCGCACGGCCAGCCGTTTCACCGGCTGTGTCCTGCTCGTCGAGGACGATGACGAGGTCGCGTCCCTGGTCACCGAAATGCTGCACCAGATCGGCTTTGAGGTCACCCGCGCGGCGTCCGCGGCCGGCGGTCTGGGCGCGCTGGCCAACGATCGCAGGATCGACGTGGTGTTCAGCGACATCATGATGCCGGGCGAGATGAACGGCGTCGACCTGGCTCGTGAGATCCATCATCGCCGCCCTGATATGCCGGTGCTGTTGACCAGCGGCTTCGCGGAGGCCAACCGCCACGCCGCCGAGGCCGTGGGCGTCCAGGTACTGTCCAAGCCCTATCGGCTGGAAGACCTGGCCAGCGCTATCCGCGAAACGATGGGAAGCGCGTAGGCGGCCCTGGCCCCCTACCCCGGCTGGCAGGTCGTGATGCGTCTAGTTCGCCGCCGCCACCGCGTGGGCTGTCGTCCAGGCCGAGCTGCCCAGCACCAGGGCGAACACCACCAGGGCGCTGGCTCCGATCCGGCGGACCAGGCCGCCAGCCAGCTTGCCGCCGCTGCCGACCCGCAGCGCTGAGCCCAGGCCAATCCAGCTGCCACCGACCAGGACGATCAGGCCGCAAAGCCCGGCCAGGTAGGGCAGGCCCTGCAGAATCCGGCGGTCGGCCAGATGGGGCAGAATGAGGAAGGCGAAGATCACCGCCTTGGGGTTCAGCAGCGTGGTCGTGAAGACCCGCCGGAACGGCACCGCGGCGTCCGTGATCAGGGTGCTGGAGCCCTCGCGCCACAGCTTGACGGCCAGATAGACCAGATAGGCGGCGCAGAGACCCTTCAGGGTCACCCCCACCATCGGGTTGCCACGCACCAACGGACCCAGCACCAGCGCCAGGGTCAGGATCGAGATGGTGTAGCCGGCCAGTTCGGCCCCCAGCAGGCGCAGAGACGGGCGAAACCCGGCGGCGGCTCCGGACATGGCCAACAGGGTATTGGTCGGTCCCGGCGTCGCCAGAAGGGTCAGGGCGGCCACGATGAAGGCGACAGGATCGATCATTGTCCTAGACCCGGCCGAAAATCACCGAGGTGTTGATGCCGCCGAAGGCGAAGTTGTTGGAGGCGAAGAACTCACCACTGCTGATGTCGCGGAACTCGCCATGGATAAAGTCCAGCGGCGCACAGCGCGGGTCGGCTTCCTTGAAGTTGGCGATCGGCGCCGCCGCGCCCTGGCGAAGCATCTCGATGCCCAGCCAGGCCTCGATGGCGCCGCAGGCCCCCAGGGTGTGGCCGAAGTGGCCCTTCAGCGTATGGAAGGGCGTCCGGTCCCCATAAACTTCCATGGTCGCGCCGGCCTCGGAGGTGTCACCGGCCACCGTGGCGGTGCCGTGGCCGTTGATGAAGGCCAGGTCGGACGGGGCGATGCCCGCCTCGCGCAGGGCCTCTCGCATCACCACGGCCTGGACGTCGCCGTCCGGGTGGCTGATGTGCGCCCCGTCGGCGTTGGTGGCGAAGCCCTTGATCTCGGCCAGGGGCGTGGCGCCGCGCGCCAGGGCGTGCTCCAGCTCCTCGAGCACCAGGAAGGCCGCGCCCTCGCCGGTGACCAGGCCGTCGCGGCTGACGTCGAACGGGCGGCTGGCGGTGTGATCGTTGATCTTGCTGGTGGCGTAAAGGCGGTCAAAGACCATGGCCATGGTCGGACACAGCTCCTCCGCCCCGCCGGCCAGCATGATGTCAGCCTTGCCGGCCTGGATCGCTTCGGTGCTGTAGCCGATGCCCTGCGAGCCCGAGACGCAGGCTGAGCTGGTGGTGATCACCCTGCCCTTGAGGCCGAAAAAGACGCTGACATTGACCGGCGCCGTGTGGCTCATCATCCGGATGTAGCTGGTGGCGTTCAGCTTGCCGGCCTTGCCGGTGGTGATGAAGTTGGTGAAGTCGATCGTCGGTTCTGTCGAGCCATAGGACGACCCGGCGGCGACGCCGGCCCGGCCGCTCTTGAGCACCGGATCATCCTTCAGTCCCGCCATCTCCAGGGCCCGTCCGGCCGCATCGACAGCCATGACCGAAACCCGGCCCATCGAGCGCATGGCCTGACGCGGGAAATGAGCTTCATGGGTGAACCAGTCGGCGCCGCCGGCCACCTTGATCCCCATGTCGGAGAGGCGTTCCCACTCCGGCATGTAGCGGATACCGGTCTTGCCGGCGCGCATACCCGCCTCGATCTCGGACCATTGCTGGCCCATCGAGGTGATGCCGGCCATTCCGGTAACCACCACGCGACGCATCACACCAATCCCCCATTCACCCCAATGACTTGCCGGGTGATGTAACCCGCATTGGGCGAAAACAGAAACGCGATCAATTCGCTGACCTCGTCGACCTGGCCGATCCTGCCCATCGGGATGGCCTGGATCACTTCGGGGCGCACGTCGCCGATCATGCCGGTGTCGATCAGGCCCGGGGCGACGGCGTTGACGCAGATCTTGCGGCTTGCCAGCTCGACCGCCAGAGCCTTGCAGGCGCCGATGATGCCGGCCTTGGCGGCGCTGTAGTTGACCTGTCCGCGGTTGCCCATGACGCCGGAGACGCTCGACAACGCAATGATCCGCCCGCCGTCGCGGCGCCGGATCATCGGCATGGTGAGCGGGTGGACCACATTGTAGAAGCCGTCGAGGTTGGTGCGCAGCACCGCGTCCCAGTCATCGCCGCTGATGGCCGGAAAAGCATTGTCGCGGGTTATGCCGGCGCTCAGCAGAATGCCCCAGTAGGCGCCGCTGGCCTCCAGCCGTGCGTTCAGGGCGGCGGTAACCGCGGCCCGGTCGGAGACGTCAAAGGTGATCAGGTCCGCCTCGCCGCCGGCGGCGCGGATCTCCTCGGCCGTTGCTTCGGCGCCGGCCCGGTCGCCGCCGTAGTGGACGGTGACGGGGTGGCCCGCCGCGCCGATGCG
>JANPKF010000268.1:0-10285 GCA_031425895.1 Caulobacteraceae bacterium
CTTAAGCCCCCCATGCGCCTTCGACTCGCCACCTGGAACATCAACTCCGTCCGTCCGCGCGGCGACCTGATCGGCCGCATGGTCGAGGAGATCGCCCCCGACGTCATCGCCCTGCAGGAGATCAAGTGCCAGGAGCATGAGTTCCCGCGCGAGATGTTCGAGGCGCTCGGCTACCGGCACTTCCGCATCCACGGCCAGAAGGGCTGGCACGGGGTGGCCATTGTCTCGCGCCTGCCGCTGGAGGACTCCCCGCCGCTCGACGTCTGCAAGAACGGCCACGCCCGCTGCGTGGGCACGATGGTCGGCGGGGTCGAGATCCAGAACTTCTACATCCCGGCCGGCGGCGACGTGCCCGACCGCGAACTGAACCCCAAGTTCGATCACAAGCTCGACTTTTTCGAGAAGCTGACCGCCGAGTTCGCCAAACGCGACCCGCGCAATCCGCTGATCGTCACGGGTGACCTCAATGTGGCCCACGGTGAGAACGACGTCTGGAACCACAAATACATGTCCAAGGTGGTCAGCCACACGCCGGTCGAGGTGGCGGCCATGGAGGCTCTGATCGCCTCGAACAGCTTCATCGACCTGCCCCGCGAGGTGGCGCCGCCTTCGGAGAAGATGGCCAGCTGGTGGAGCTACCGCGCCGCCGACTTCCGCGCCTCGAACCGGGGTCTGCGGCTGGACCACATCCTGATCAGCCCCGGCCTGCGGGACGCGGCCTTCCATACCGGCAAGGCGATATCGAAGATCCATGAGGATGTGCGCGGCTGGGACAAGCCGAGCGACCACGCGCCGGTGACGGCGGATTTCATGATCTGACGGCGGGGTTTGCGTCCTTCGACACGCCCGCTGCGCGGGCTGCTCAGGATGACTGACCTGGGAGCCACTCAACAAAGTTAGTCATGCTGAGCAGCGGCCGCAGGTCGCGTGTCGAAGCACGCACCTACGGCTGCAGCCGGTACCCGCCCGCTTCCGTGATCAGCAGCCGGGCCTGACCGGGGTCCGGCTCGATCTTCTGCCGCAGGCGGTAGACATGGGTTTCCAGCGTGTGGGTCGTGACCCCGGCGTTGTAGCCCCAGACCTCGGTCAGCAGCTCCTCCCGCGCGATGGCCTTGGCGCCGGCGCGGTAGAGGTACTTGAGGATGTTGGTCTCTTTTTCCGTCAGCCGGACCTTCTTGCCCTTGTCGTCGACCAGCAGCTTGGCGGCGGGGCGGAACTCGTAGGGGCCGATGCGGAAGACGGCGTCTTCGCTGGCCTCATGGCTGCGCAGCTGGGCCCGGATGTGGGCCAGCAGGACCGCGAAGCGGAAGGGCTTGGTCAGGTAGCCGTTGGCCCCAGATTCGAGGCCCAGGATAGTGTCGGCGTCGGTCGAGGCGGCGGTCAGCATGACGATCGGCGCGGTCACCCCCGCCTTGCGCATCAGCCGGCAGGCCTCGCGGCCGTCCATGTCCGGCAGGTCGACGTCGAGCAGGATCATGTCCGGCCGCACCTCCTTGGCCATGGTCGAGCCTTCGGTTGCCGTGGCCGCCTCGAGGGTGGTGAACTCCTCGTGCAGTCGCAGCTGTTCGGCCAGCGCGCCGCGCAGGTCGTCGTCGTCGTCGATGATCAGGAGGGTCTTGCGTTGCGCCATGAACAGAACCATGCACCGTTTCGGCCCCCGCCGCCAAGACATGTGGGGCCAGGCGGGAAACGCTTGACCGGGGAGCTGGACAATTGAACTTCACCGCCCATGCCGACGGTCGTTTCGAGATAGGGAGCCGAACCGTTTCCTGCATCCTCGGCAAGGGGGGCGTGAAGCCCGCCGCCGACAAACGCGAGGGTGACGGCGCCAGCCCCCTGGGAACCTGGCCGATCCGTCGCCTGCTATACCGGCCCGACAAGATCCCGCCGCCGAGGACGGGGTTGCCGGTGCATCCGATCCAGCCGGACGAAGGCTGGTGCGACGCCCCGGAAGACGCAAACTACAACCGCCCGGTCAAGCTGCCCTACGCCGCCAGCCACGAGCGACTGTGGCGGGACGACGATGTCTACGATCTGGTGCTGGTAT
This sequence comes from Caulobacteraceae bacterium, assembly GCA_031425895.1. Classification (GTDB taxonomy): domain Bacteria; phylum Pseudomonadota; class Alphaproteobacteria; order Caulobacterales; family Caulobacteraceae; genus Caulobacter. The sequence continues at coordinate 2,048 of JANPKF010000268.1, forward strand.
TGGGGCACAACGATGTCCCGGTGGTCCCGGGCATGGGGTCCGCCATCTTCCTGCACCTCACCCGGCCCGAACGGACCCCGACGGAGGGCTGCATTGCGCTCGACCGCCCGGACCTGCTGGCGCTTCTGGCCCTGGCCAGGCCGGGCGACACCATAGAGATCATCGCCTGATGCCTGCTGAACACCCCAAGGGCCCGCTCGAAGGCCTGGTCGTCATCGAGATGGGAACCCTGATCGCCGGGCCCTTCTGCGGCCAGATCCTCGGCGACTTCGGGGCCACGGTGATCAAGCTGGAGGACCCCGGCAAGGGCGATCCCATGCGCCAGTGGGGCCGCAGCCTGCCGATGGGGCACAGCCCCTGGTGGCCCGTGATCGGCCGCAACAAGCGCTCGGTGACCCTGAACCTGCGCGACCCGGAGGGTCAGTCGATCGCCAGAAGGTTGATCGCCGGGGCCGACGTCCTGATCGAGAACTTCCGCCCGGGCGCGATGGAGAAGTGGGGTCTGGGCTACGAAGCCCTCAGCGCCGAGAATCCGAAGCTGGTCATGGCCCGGGTCTCCGGCTTCGGCCAGACCGGCCCCTATGCTCAGAGGGCCGGCTATGCCCTGATCGGCGAGGCCATGGGCGGCCTGCGCTACATCACCGGCGAGCCCGACCGCGCACCCGCCCGGGCCGGCATTTCGGTAGGCGACAGTCTGGCCGGCCTGCATGCGGCGCTCGGAACGATGATGGCCCTGCACGCCCGGGAGCGCACCGGCAGGGGCCAGATCGTCGACGCCGCTATCTACGAGAGCGTGCTGTCGGTGATGGAGAACCTGATCACCGAGTACGGGCTGACCGGCTATGTGCGGGAGCGGTCGGGATCGGTGCTGCCGGGCATCGCCCCGTCAAACGCCTATCCGACCGCGGACGGGGCCCTGGTGGTCATCGGCGCCAACCAGGACACGCTGTTCGGGCGACTTTGCGAGGCCATGGGGCGGCCCGAACTGAGCCACGATCCGCGCTATGCCGGTCATGCGGCGCGCGGCGAGAACCAGGCCGAACTCGACACTCTGATCGGCGCCTGGACGGCGACCCTGACAGCGGCGGATCTGCTGGCCCTGATGGAGAAAAGCGGCGTGGCGGCCGGACGCGTGTACCGCGCCCCGGACATGCTGACCGACCCCCAGTTCGAGGCCCGCGACGCCATCGTCGAGATCCCGCATCCGGTATTCGGTAGCGTGAAGATGCAGAATGCCTTCCCCAAGCTCAGCGACACGCCGGGCGGGGTGCGCTGGCCTGGGCCGGCGCTGGGCGAGCATACGGATGAGGTGCTGGCCGAGCGGGCCGGCGTGTCGGTGGAAACGCTGGCGACCCTGCGCGGCCGCGGCGTCATCTGATCCCGCCCCGGGATGGCGGGGAGGCGGAATCTAACGGCCGACCGCTTCGGCCACCGCCCGGACGATCTGGTGGATGTTGTAGGGCTTGCGGACAATCGGGGCGTTGAAGCCGCCGGGCGCCCCTCGCTCGCCGTATCCGGTCGCGAAGACGAAGGGGATGCCGCGGGCCTGCAGCCGTTCGGCCACTGGAGTGACCAGACGGCCGCCCAGATTGACGTCGAGAACAGCCGCGTCGAGCGGCGCCTCGGCAAGGGCCATGGCCTCGTCGACGTCGCCGGCGGCGCCGACGATGGTGGCCCCGGCCTCGATCAGACCCGCCTCAAGCTCGAGGGCCAGCAGGGTGGCGTCCTCGACGATCAGCAGGCGAAGCCCCTCGACACCGCCGCGACCGGTCGCCGGGCCGGTTGAGACGCCGCTGGGCGCCGGTGGCTCCTGGGCTGTGGTGTCGTCGGCGAGGGCCGCGCGGGCGGCGGTGAGGTGCACCTTCACCCCGCTTTTTTCGTAGGTGACCTTGCCCACCCCGCCGAGTTCGCGCCCGGTCACCCGGTCGAGCAGCACCGCGCCGAAGCCGGTGCGGGTCGGCTGGCTGACCGGCGGGCCGCCCGTCTCCTGCCAGTCGAGCGCGAAACCGCCATCCGGCCGCTTACGCCAGTCGAGCAGCACCCTGCCGCCCTCGACCGACAACGCCCCGTACTTGATGGCGTTGGTGGCCAGCTCATGCAGCGCCAGAGACAGGGCGTTGGCCGCGCGGGGCGTCAGGAACAGTTCCGGCCCCGACCAGATGGCCTGGCCATGGCCGAGACCGCCCAGTTCGGCCTCGACGATCGAGCCCAGGCTGGCCCCGTGCCAACGGGTGGCGGTCAGCAGCTCATGCGCCTGGGCCATCGCCTTAAGGCGGCCGGAGAAGCTTTCGATGAAGCCGTCGACGGAGCTTGTCCGCCGCGCCGACTGGGCGGCCAGTGACTGCACGGCGGCCAGAACGTTCTTCACCCGGTGGTCCAGCTCGGCCATCAGGGTTTCGCGCTGATCCTCGTCGCGCTTGCGATCGGTGATGTCCTGGACGACGCCGATGATCTTGCGGGGCTGGCCTTCGCTGCCGAAGACCACCGCGCCCGCCCCCATCATCCAGCGGACCTCGCCGTTGTCCGGCCGCACGATGCGGTACTCGGCCCGGTAACGGCCGGTGCTCTTCAGGGAGCGGTCGACCTCGGCCTTCAGCGCCTCGCGATCATCGTGATGAACATATTTGAACGACAGGTCGCCGTGCTCGCCGCCGGCCGAGTTGCGGGTCAGGCCGGTCATAGCCTTCATCTGCTCGTTGATGACCATGAGGTCCTGGCCCAGGTCCCACTCGAACTCGCCCAGCCCGCCGGCCTCGAGAGCCAGATCGCGGCGCTGGCGGTCGAGCGTGCGGCCGCGCTCGACAGCCAGCCGGTGGGCGTCGGCCATCAGGTGGTCGGTGGCCAGCTCCGCCAGGTCCTGCAGCGCCGGGGCCAGAGCCGCCTGGTCGAGCGGATGCGAATCCGGATCGCCCACCGCCAGCAATCCGACCACCGCGCCGTCCGGTGTGACGAGGGGCGCGCAGGCGTAGAAGCCCACATCGACCTGGGTGAGGGTGTCGCGAATGTCGTCGAAGCGGTTGTCGGTGCGCACATCGCCGCTGATCAGCACCTCGCCCCGGCCGATCATCACATCAGCCAGCGACCCGGCCCGCGGATATTCCCGCCGCTCCAGCCCCAGTATGGCCTTGTGCCAGAGCCGGTCGCGGTCAACGAGCACGATGGCGGCGCGCGGCGCGCTGAACAGGGCGGCGGCCAGCCTGACGACCCGGTCGAAGTGGGGGTCGGGGTCGCTGTCCAGGGCGCCCAGGCCGCGCAGAACCGCCAGCCGGTCCTCCTCGGCCATTTCGACGTCAGGTGCGACAATTTTACTCATCCAGGCACCTTAGACCGAGTTCGCGGGTTAAGCGACTAGTGGCGATAACCCGTTTGGCGCCCTATCTTGGAACCAGCGCCTAGTCCCGGCGTTGTCGGGCCGTCACGCCTGACGACCCAACGCCCGGGTGCGGGCCTCTAGCGGAGCATACCCATGACCAACCTGCCCACCGGCGCCGAAGCCGAAGCCGCCAAGGCCAAGACCTCGCTCAAGAGCGCGGCCAGCCACGCCGAGAAGAGCTTCGCGGAAGCCGCCGAAGCCGCCAAGACCTCCATTGCCGAGACTGCCGCCCGCGCCGAAGTGGCGATCAAGGAAGGTCTCGAAACCTTCCGCGCCCAAAGCCGCACCTATGCCGACAACGCCGGCCATCAGCTCGACGTCGCCCAGCGCTACGTCACCGAGCGGGTGAAGGAAAAGCCGCAGACGGCCCTTCTCGCAGCGGCCGGCGTCGGCCTGCTGCTCGGCCTGCTGCTCGCCGGTCGCGGCGACCGCCGTTGATCGTAGAGCGCACGCTTGCGGCCCTGGCCACGGCGGCGGCGATTGTCGCCGCCGTTTCCGTGGCCATCGTCGCCGCCTTCTTCGCCCTGTTCGCCCTGGTCGAGCCTTTCGTCGGCAAGGCAGGGGCGGGCGCCGTTGTGGCTGGAGCCGCCGCCGTGCTGGCGGCGGTGATCGCCATGATCGCCGCCCGCAAGATGGAGGGCGACAAGCGCCGCCACCATGAAGCTCAGGCCGCCAGCATGGCGGCCGGCGGCAATGCCGATCTGGCGGGGCTCATCCTGGGCGTCATCAAGGATCGCCCCCTGCTTTCGGCCGGCGCGGCCGTGGCGGTCGGGGTCTACGCCCTGCGCAACCCGGCCCTGATCAGCGCCGTGGTGCGCGGATTCATGGACGGCCGGTCCAAGCCGTAAGGCCGGCCTAAACCCCCGGCGACTTTCAAGCGTTGAGATCTGTGAACGCCGGCAGCCCCCTCGCCGGCGCATGAGGAGTTGCGTCTGATGCCCTTCGTTCTGCCCGACCTGCCCTATGCCCGCGATGCGCTGGCCCCCACCGTCTCCGGCGAGACCCTCGACTACCACCACGGCAAGCACCACAAGACCTACGTCGAGACGCTCAACAAGCTGCTCGAGGAAAAGAGCGAGGCGCCTGACAGCCTGGAGGACGTCGTGGGGTCGGCGGGCCCCGGCAAGCTGTTCAACAACGCCGCCCAGGCCTGGAACCACGGCTTCTTCTGGGAAAGCATGAGCCCTTCGCCCGGCAAGCCCGCGGGCGCGCTGGCCGGGGCCATCGAGGCCTTCGGCGGTCACAAGGCCCTGGGCGAAAAGTTCGTCGAGACCGGTGTCGGTCAGTTCGGGTCCGGCTGGGCCTGGCTGCTGTGGAAGGACGACAAGATCATCGTTGCGCCCAGCCACGACGCCGACAACCCGCTGGCCAACGGCGCTGGCTTCCCGCTGCTGGTCTGCGATGTCTGGGAACACGCCTACTACCTGGACCACCAGAACGACAGGAAGGGCTTCCTGACCGCCTGGTTCGACAAGCTGGCGAACTGGGACTTCGCAGCGGCGCAACTGGCGGCCGCTCAGGGGTCCGGCGAAGGCTACAAGTATCCGCCGCTGAAGTAGAGTTGCGGTTCGATGGAACCGCTCTCACGGAAATCCGTTCTCCCAATCGACGACGCGACGTCTTCGCGTTTCGATTTAAAGGAAGGTTTCCAAGATGCTCAGGTGGGCGCTTATTTTCCTTGTCGTGGCGTTGGTCGCGGCAGTTCTTGGGTTTGGCGGTATCGCCGGCACGTCGGCTTCGATCGCCAAAATCCTGTTCTTCGTTTTCCTGGTTCTGTTCGTGGTCTCGCTGGTCATGAACATGGTTCGGGGTCGAGCGCCCTAGCGGCAAACGCCAGGACGTAGATTCCGATGAAGGGCGGCGCCGAAAGGCCCGCCCTTTTTCGTGCGCGCGAAACTGCTAATCACCTCCCACAGTCCTGGGAGATCCCGCGTGTTGAAATCCTTCCCCGCCAAAGCCTTCGCCGCCGCCCTTTTGCTCGGGCCGCCCGCCGGGCTGGTCGCCGCGCCGCTTCAGGCTCTGGCCGCCGACAGCCTGCCGACCGCCCCGCCGATCAAGTATCGCGAGCGCGTGCTGCCCAACGGCCTGCGGGTGATCAGCTCGGTCGATCGCTCGACGCCCAACGTCACGGTCCAGGTCTGGTACAGCGTCGGCGGCAAGGATGACCCCGAAGGCCGCACCGGCTTCGCCCACCTGTTCGAGCACCTGATGTTCAAGGCCACCCGGGATCTGCCTCCGGAGACCATCGACCGCATGACCGAGGATGTCGGCGGGTTCAACAACGCCTTCACCGCCGACGACATGACCGCCTACTATGAGCTGGTCCCGGCCCATCATCTGGAGCGGCTGCTGTGGGCCGAGGCCCAGCGGATGGGTTCGCTGGTGGTCGACGAGGCCAACTTCAAGTCCGAGCGCGACGTGGTGAAGGAGGAGCTGCGCCAGCGGGTGCTGTCCAACCCCTACGGCCGCTTCCAGGCCCTGCTGGTGCCGTCGGCCAGCTATACCGTCCACCCCTATCGCCGCCCGGTCATCGGCTCGATCGAGGATCTCGACGCGGCCACCATCGACGACGTCCTGGCCTTCCACGCCGCCTACTATCGGCCCGACAACGCCGCCCTGATCGTGGTCGGCAACTTCGATGAGGGGCAGCTGGACGCCTGGGTAGACACCTACTTCGGCCCCCTGAAGAAGCCCGCCGCGCCGCTGAAGCGGGTCACCGTCCAGGAGCCGGCCCGCACCGGTCCCAGGACCGTCACCGGCTACGCCCCCAACGTGCCGCTGCCGGCCATCGCCATTACCTGGCAGGCGCCGAAGGCTGCTGATCCGGACGCCGCCGCCCTGACCGTGCTCGACGCCATCCTGTCGGGCGGCAAGTCCTCCCGGCTCTACAACAGCCTGGTCTACGAACAGCAGATCGCCCAGGAGGCCACCTCCGGCGCGGAGCTCAATGCGCAGCCTAGCCTCTTCTACCTGCGGGCCGTGATGAGCAGCGGCAAAAGCCTGGACGAGGGCCAGAAGGCCCTGCTGGCCGAGGTCGCCCGCATCCGTGAGGCCCCGCCGACAGCCGCCGAACTGGCCGAGGCCAAGAGCGAGATGATCGCCGGCGCGGTGCGCTCGCGCGAGACCATCGAGGACAAGGGCTTCGTGCTGGGTTCCGCCTTCGTGCTCGAAGGCGACGCCGCCAAGGCCAACAGCGGCATCGACGCGCTGAACGCCGTGACCGCCGCCGACGTGCAGCGGGTGGCGAAGACGTACCTGTCGCCTGACCGCATGGTGGTCATCCGCTATCTCGACGAATCCCAGCGCCCGGCCGGCGAGACGGACGTGGTGGTCAAGCCCGCTGCCATCGCCAGCCAGACCTTCAAGGGCGAACGCGTCACCCTGCGCGACCCGGCCCAGCGCGAAAAGCCGCCGGCGCTCGGCGAGCCGATCGCCCCCGTGCTGCCCACGCCGGTTGAAAAGACCCTGTCCAACGGCCTGCGCGTCATCGTCGCCCGCTCCAGCGGCCTGCCGCTGGTCACCGCCGATCTCACCGTCCGGGCCGGCTCTATCTTCGATCCTGACGGCCAGGCGGGGCTGGCCGCCGCGGCCGCCAACCTGATGACCGAGGGGGCGGGCGACCGCAGCGCCGTCGATATCGCCGCCCAGTCCGAGGCGCTCGGGGCCGAGCTGTCGTCCGGCGCCGGCCGCGAGTTCACGTCGGTGACCTTGAGCAGCCTGACCAGCAACCTCGACGCCTCCATGGACCTGATGGCCGACGTCGCCCTGCGCCCGACCTTCGACGCAGAAGAGCTGGAGCGGCTGCGTGACCAGTCGATCGACGGCTTCCAGGTGGCGCTGACCTCTCCGGGCTCGGTGGCTTCCTATGTTTCCGGCCCGGCCGTCTGGAGCGGCACGCCGTTTGGCGAGGTGACCACGCCGACGACGCTGAAGGCCCTCAAGCGCGACGACCTGGCCGCCTTCCACGGCCGCTGGTTCCGGCCGGATAACGCCGTGCTGGTGATTACCGGCGACATCACGCCTGAGGCCGCCTTCTCCCTGGCCGAACGCAAGTTCGGTGACTGGAAGGCGCCGGCGACGCCGCTGGCGGCCGCCCCCGCGGTGTCCGCCGCCTCCACGCCCCGCATCGTCATCGTCGACATGCCCGGCGCCGGTCAGGCCAGCGTCATCATCGCCAAGCGGGCCGTCACCCGCGACGATCCCCGCTACTACGCCGGCCTGGTGGCCAACAACGTGCTGGGCGGCGGCTACAGCTCGCGCCTCAACCAGGAAATCCGCCTGAAGCGCGGCCTCGCCTACGGCGCCGGCTCGTCCCTGTCGGTGCGCAAGGGCAGCGGCGGCTTCTCGGCCTCGACCTCGACCAAGAACGAGACGGCCGGTGAAGTGGTCACCCTGCTGCGCGGCGAGATGACCAGGCTCGGTCAGGCCCCGCCGACGGCCGAGGAAATGGCCGCCCGCAAGTCGGTGCTGATCGGCGGCTTCGGCCGCGAACTGGCCACCACCGGTGGTCTGGCCGACACGCTGGGCTCGCTGGCGGCCTACGGCATCGATCTGAACGAGGTGTCGATGTTCACCGCGAAGATCGAGGCGGTGACGCCGCAGCAGGTGCAGGCGTTCGCCGGCCAGGTGCTGAAGCCCGGCGAGGCCAGCGTCATCGTGGTCGGCGACGGCAAGCTGTTCGGCAAGGCGCTGAAGGAGGCCCTGCCGGATGCCGAGGTCATTCCCCTGGCCGAGCTCGACCTCGACAGCCCGACCCTGCGCAAGGCCAGGCCGTGATCGGCCGCGTCCTCATCATCGCCGGCTCCGACACCCAGCTCGAGCTGCTCCAGGCCCAGCGCGATGCATTCGCCTCCAGCGTAGCGCGG
>JANPKF010000269.1:0-1826 GCA_031425895.1 Caulobacteraceae bacterium
CCAGCCGGGCGGCGGCCACGACCATGACGGCGAACATCAGGCCGTCGACCCGGTCCAGCATGCCGCCGTGACCAGGAATGATGCCGCCGGTGTCCTTGACCCCGAACCGGCGCTTGAGCATCGATTCCCACAGGTCACCCCCGCTGGTGGCCAGACCGGTCAACAGACCGACGAAGATGGCGCCCGGGTAGCCGATAAAGGGATGCTTGAAGACGCTGCTGATCGCCAGGACGATGGCGCCGGTCAGCATGGCTCCGAACAGCCCGCCGAAAAACCCGCTCCAGGTCTTGTTCGGCGAGAACTTGGGCCACAGCTTGGGCCCCTTGAAGGCGTTGCCGAAGATGTAGGCCATGATGTCCGTCCACCAGGTGACGGCGAACAGATAGACAGTCCAGGGGGCGCCCTCGGGCATGTCGCGCAGCCAGACCATGGCGATGCCGGCCGGCGCGATATAGATCACGCCATAGGCTGCGTCGGGCACATGGGCGGTCAGGCGGAAGGCGACCAGGGTGGTCAGGCCGCTGCCGAGCAACACCGAACCCCAGGTGGCCAGCCACCAGAGATGCGCATCGGGCGAGCCGGCGAGACTGGCCGTGCCGGCGACGTGGGCCAGGACGATGGCGGCGATGACGCTGACGCCGATGACGACGCCGACGCGGATCGGGGCCGAGGGCGCGACGAGACGCCCCCACTCCCGCGCCAGCAGCGCACCGACGATGCAGATCAGCACCGTATAGGTCCAATCGCCCAGCCAGACAGCCAGAGCCACCGCCGGAATGATGGCGAAGGCGGAGATCAGTCGAACCCGCAGGTTCTTCCAGTCGAAACGCTTAGCCGGTGGCGAGGACGTCATCGGTCGTCACTCCGCCGTAGCGTCGCTCGCGAGAGCGGAATTCCCCGACCGCGGCGGCGAGGTGGTCGGGTCCATAGTCGGGCCAGTAGACGTCCTGGAAAACGAGTTCGGCGTAAGCGCATTCCCATAGAAGGAAGTTGGAGATGCGGCGTTCCCCGCTGGTGCGAACGATCACGTCGGGGGACGGAGCGCCGGCCGTCGACAGATGGCTTTCAAACAGGCGCTCGTCGAGGTCCGCGGGGTCCGCCTCGCCCCGCGCCACGGCCTCGGCGAACTTGCGCGCGGCGTCGACCAGATCGGCCTGACCGCCGTAGTTGAAGGCGACCTGCAGACGGAAGCGGGTGTTGTGCTCGGTACGGCGCTCGGCGCGTTCGATGATCTCGAGGATATCGGGCTTCAGGCCGGTGCGACGCCCCAGGATGCTCACCCGCACTCCCTCGCGGGCCAGGCGGTCGAGATCGCTTTCCACATAGGCCTTGAGCAGGTTCATCAGCTCGCTGACCTCGGTCATGGGCCGGCGCCAGTTCTCGGTCGAGAAGCCGAACACGGTCAGCGTCGAGACGCCGATATCCGGGGCTCCTTCGACAGTGCGTCTCAGCGCCTTGACGCCCTCGCGGTGGCCCAGCGTCCGCGGCAGGCCGCGGCGCTTCGCCCAGCGGCCGTTACCGTCCATGATGATGGCGACATGCAGGCCCTCGGCCGGATTCCCGGCGGAAGCCTTCACGCGATCCTGTACGCCATCCTTCGGGGGCATTCGCCTCACGATCCCTGTCTCATCCGGTCTGCCTGTCCTGAGCCCGGACGATCAAACCTGCATGATCTCTTGTTCCTTGATTTTCAAGGCTTCGTCGATCTTGGCGACATGCTCGTCGGTGGCCTTCTGCAGGGCGGCTTCGAGCTTCTTCTGCTCGTCCTCGGTGATCACCGCGTCCTTCTGGGCCTTCTTCACGTCGTCCATGCCGTCGCGGCGCAC
>JANPKF010000270.1:0-9718 GCA_031425895.1 Caulobacteraceae bacterium
CAACCCGGCCACCGTCAGCGAGTACCGCCTGATCGGCTACGAGACCCGAATGCTGGCCAAGGAGGATTTCAACAACGACCAGGTCGACGCCGGCGAAGTCGGCTCCGGCGTCAGCGTCACCGCCCTCTATGAGGTCACCCCGGTCGGCGGCCCGGCCAGCGTCGATCCCCTGCGCTACGGCAAGCCGACCGCTCCCAAGGCCTCTCCCTCCGACGAACTGGCCTTCCTGAAGATCCGCTACAAGCTCCCCGGAGCCGGGACCTCCAGGCTCATCGAGCAGCCCATCGGCGCCGCCTCCGCCTATGCGACCGTCGATGCCGCCCCGGAAGCCACCCGCTGGGCCGTCTCCGTCGCCGCCTACGGCCAGACCCTGCGCGGCGACCCCTGGCTCTCCCCCGCCTTCGGCTGGGACCGTATCGAAACCCTGGCCCAGAACGCCCGCGGCCGCGACCCCGACGGCCAACGCGCCGAATTCATCCGCCTGGTCCGCGCCGCGAAGGAGGGACGGCGACTGAACGAGTAGGCGCCGGTCCGGCGAAGCGCTGGCTCAGCAGAATGGGGCAGCGCCGGCGTCAGCCGGCCTGCCCTTTCTGCCGCCAATCTGAAGATGAATATGTCTAGACATATCCATTTTGGGCCTCCTTTCGCTGCACTTGGCCGGTGCGCAAAAGTCTGACTGGAATGTAGGTCCGCCCGACGACAATTCGACCTACATTTAGCCGCATCCGACCCACAGATCGGCCTACGTCCCGGGCTACATTTTCGGTGCCCCGACCCACCCGCCGGGCACAGGTTCGTCAACGAATTCAAGGCCACGACAGCATGCCCGCCCCTTCCCGCCAGGACGCGCGGTATAATGGTAGTCCGCTTCGATAGCCCCGCCCCGACCGCCGGCCAGCCAATCCAGCGCAACCGTCGGCTACCTGACTCGTTCTTCCCCATCAGACCACCAGGACAGCCCCTCCCCCACATGACGCAACGCATCGAGGACTACGCCCTCATCGGGGACCGCGAATCCTGCGCCCTGGTCGGCCTCAACGGCTCGGTCGACTGGCTGTGCTGGCCGCGCTTCGACAGCGACGCCTGCTTCGCCGCCCTGCTCGGCACCCGCAACAACGGCTGCTGGCGCATCTGGCCGGCCGATGAAGGCTACAAGGTCAGCCGAAAATATCGCGAGGACACCCTGATCCTCGAAACCACCTTCGAAACCCCCACCGGCCGCGCCACCATCATCGACTTCATGGCCCGCCGGAACGGCAACCCCGAACTGATCCGCATGGTCCGCGGCGACCAGGGCCATGTGGTCTTCAAGCTCGATCTGGCGCTGCGCTTCGGCTACGGCGCCGTCACCCCCTGGATGGCCCGCACCGACGGCGGCGCCCACCGGGCCATCGCCGGGCCGGACATGGTGGTCCTGCGCACCCCTGTCGGCATGACCGGCGACGGCTGGCTCCTCAAGTCCGACTTCACCGTTTCCCAGGGCGAGACCACCCCCTTCACCCTGACCTGGGCCCCCAGCCACGAGCCCCTTCCCGCCGCCACCAGCCCCCGCAAGGCCTTGGCCGACACCGAGACCTTCTGGACGCACTGGACCAGCCAGGCCGCCGTCGACGGCCCCTGGGCCGGGGCGGTGAAACGCTCGCTGATCACCCTCAAGGCCCTGACCCACGCCCCCACCGGCGGCGTCGTCGCGGCCGCGACCACCACCCAGCCGGAGAAGATCGGCGGTCCCCGCAACTGGGACTATCGCTACTGCTGGATCCGCGACGCCACCCTGACCCTGCTGGCCCTGATGAACGCCGGCTACTACGAAGAGGCCCAGGCCTGGCGCGACTGGCTGCTGCGCGCCGTGGCCGGCAGCCCGGCCGACATGCAGATCATGTACGGCGTCGCCGGCGAGCGCCGCCTCAATGAATGGGAAGCCACCTGGCTGCCCGGCTACGAAGGCTCGACCCCCGTCCGCATCGGCAACGCCGCCTCCACCCAGTTCCAGCTCGATGTCTACGGCGAGCTGGCCGACAGCCTGCACCAGGCCCGCCGCGGCGGCCTGACCGGCAACGAGGCCGCCTGGCAGGTCGAACGGGCCCTGACCGACCACGTCTGCCGCGTCTGGCGCACCCCGGATGACGGCATCTGGGAGGACCGCTCTGACCGCAAGCACTACACCTTCAGCAAGGTCATGGCCTGGGTCACCCTCGACCGCGCCGTCCAGGCGGTCGAGCACTACGGCCTGCCCGGCGACGCCGACCGCTACCGGTCCGTTCGCGAAGAAATCCGCGAGGACATCCTGGCCAACGGCTTCGACGCGGAACGCAACACCTTTGTGCGCTCCTACGGCAGCCAGGCGGTCGACGCCTCCCTGCTGCTGCTCGCCGAACTGGGCTTCGTCGCCGCTGACGATCCCCGCTACATCGGCACCGTCGAGGCCATTGAGCGCGACCTGCTGCACGGCGGCTTCGTCCACCGCTACGACACCGGCGCCATCGACGACGGCCTCAACACCACCGAGGGCGCCTTCCTGGTCTGCACCTTCTGGCTGGTCGACGCCTATGTCGCCATCGGACGGCTGGACGACGCCGAGGCCCTGTTCGAACGCCTGCTGTCGATCCGCAACGATCTGGGCCTGCTGGCCGAGGAGTACGACCCCGTCGACAAACGCCAGGTCGGCAACTTCCCGCAGGCCTTCAGCCACATCGGCCTGATCAACAGCGCCTTCAACCTGACGCGGGCCAGGGGCGAGAACGGCCATACGATCGAGCGCGGCTGACCCTTTCCGGACCCGGACTTCGCCCTACCTCTTCCACCAATCCCCGGGGGAACAAGGGGCTGACCCTGTCTGTTACGGTCCTGCCGGGCCAAGCCGGAGACTTTTCTCGATGCGCGTCGCCGACCTGATGATCCCCGTTGCAAATCCCCTCACGCACGACAGCACCCTGCGCGAAGCCGCCGCCGCCCTGTCGCGGTCCAGGCTCGACCAGCTGCCGGTTACGCATGACGGCCGCCTGATCGGCGCGGTCAGCCAGGTCGACCTCGTCGACTACGGCCTGGCCCGCGGGCTGAAACCCGACAGCCCGGTGTTCGCGGTGATGAGCCACTACATCGACTGGTGCTACGAGGACGAAGACGCCCTGGACGTGGCGGCCCGCCTGGCCGACGCCGACCGCGAAAGCCTCATCGTCCTGACCCGCGACCACAAACTGGCCGGCGTCGTCGCCGCCAGCGCCCCGGCGCGGAGCGGCTGGACCGACCTGGAGATGGTCGACGTCGCGGCCTGACGGTCACCCTTCGGCGCCGACTGCGACACTCACGCGGCGCGACACAGTCCCAAACGAAAAAGGGCGCGGTCGAAACCGCGCCCCGTTCCTTGAATGCCGTTGAAGGCTACCGCCCGGTCGGCACGTCCTTGAACGCCACGTCCTTGTCCAGACGGATATCGCCCGGCAGGCCGAGCACCCGTTCGGCGATGATGTTCTTGAGGATCTCGTCGGTGCCGCCGGCGATGCGCAGGCCGGGCGCCCACAGCAGGGACTGCTGGAAGGCGGCCTGGAGCGGGGCTTCGGCGGGGTCGACGAGGACGCCGTACTGGTCCTCCATCTCGACGCCGTAGTTGCTCATCTCCTGCATCTGGTTGGCGGCGATGATCTTGCCGATCGAGCTTTCCGGACCAGGCGTCTGGCCCTTGCTGAGGGCCGTCATGGTGCGGAAGCGGGTCAGCTTCAGCCCCTCGGCGGCGACGTACCAGTCGGCCAGCTTCTCGCGGAAGGCGCCGTCCTTCATGCCGTCCGTCTGGCGGGCCAGTTCCAAGATGGTCGTGTAGTCGGGGCCCGAGGACCCGCCGACGGCGAGACGCTCGTTCATCAGGGTGACCAGGGCCACCTTCCAGCCGGCGCCGACTTCACCCAGCCGCTGGCTGTCCTTGACCCGCAGGTCGGTGAAATAGACCTCGTTGAACTCCGAACCGCCCGAAGCCTGGTGGATCGGACGCACCTCCACGGCCGGATCGCGCATGTCGATCCAGAACATGGTCATGCCCTTGTGCTTGGGCACGTCGGGGTCGGTGCGGACCAGCAGGATGCCGTAGTCGCAGTACTGGGCGCCGGTGGTCCAGACCTTCTGGCCGTTGATCACCCACTCGTCGCCATCCTTGACGGCGCGGGTGCGGCTGGCCGCCACGTCCGAGCCGCCGGCCGGTTCCGAGAACAGCTGGCACCAGATTTCCTCGCCGCGCATGGCGGGGGTGACGAAGCGGGTCTTGGTCTCGCCGTCGGCGAAGGCCATGACCGTCGGCACGCACATGCCAAGGCCGATGGTGAAGTAGCCGTAGTTGACGCCGACCTTGCCTTCTTCCTGGCCGAAAATGACCGACTGGATCGGCGTGCCGCCGCCCCCGCCCCATTCCTTGGGCCAGGTGATGCAGGCATAGCCGGCGTCGGCCTTCTTGGCCTGCCAGGACTTGGCGGCGGCCATGTGCTCAGGGCTGTTCGGCCGACGGCCGTTGGCGCTGGAATTGTTCTTGTGGGCCGCGGCGTTCTCTTCGAGCCAGGCGCGAGCCTTTTCGCGGTAGGCGGCTTCTTCGGGAGAGTCGTTGAAATCCATGGTGTTTTCCTCAGACGTTCGGAGCGCTTCCGATTGAAATGGAACCCGGTCCCCGTTCGGGAAGCGCTGTGATGAAATAAATCAGGCGGCGTTCTTGCGTTCGAGCTGGCCGACGAGCCGCTCCTTCCAGACCTTCGGCCCACCGGCCACCAGGGCCAGTTGGCGCGAGCGGCGGTAGTAGAGGTGGCAGTCGACTTCCCAGGTGAAGCCCATGCCGCCGTGGGTCTGGATGTTTTCCTTTGAGGCGAACCAGTAGGCCTCGCTGCCGGCGATGCGCGCGGCGCTGGCCGCCGCAGGAAGCTCGGCGGCGTTGGTGTTGAGCGCCCAGGCTCCGTAGTAGGCGTTGGAGCGGGCCACTTCGTTCTTGACGTACATGTCGGCCAGCTTGTGCTTGATGGCCTGATAGCTGCCGATGACGCGGCCGAAGGCATAGCGCTCGAGCGCGTACTCCTTGGCCATCTCCAGGCAGCGGTCAGCCCCGCCCACCTGCTCGAAAGCCAGCAGGACGGCGGCGCGGTCGAACACCTGCTCGGTGATCGCCTGGCCCTCGCCGGCGGCGCCGACGGCCTTCACCGGGGCGTCCTTGAAGGTCAGCTTGGCGACCGAGCGGGTCGGGTCCAGCGACTTCAGGGTCTCGCGGGTGACGCTGGCGTCGTTCAGGTCGACCAGGAACAGGCCGGGACGGCCGCCCTCGGAGGCCAGCACCAGGGCGACGTCGGCGATGTCGCCGTCAGTCACCGGGATCTTCACGCCGTTCAGCTTGCCGCCGGAGACCGTGCAGCCGAGCGACGAGCCGTTCGTCACGCCCGGGCCTTCCGAGGTGGCGTAGCAGCCGATGATCTCGCCGGCGGCGATCTTGGGCAGCAGATGAGCCTTCTGTTCATCGTTGCCGGCCAGCAGGATGGCCTCGGCCACGAAGTAGACCGTGGAGGCGAACGGGATGGGGGCCAGGGACCGGCCCAGTTCCTCGGCGATGGCGCAGAGCTCGACGTGGCCAAGGCCCAGACCGCCGAACTCCTCGGGGATCGCCGCGCCCAGCCAGCCTTGCTCGGCGACACCGGCCCACAGGGCCTTGTCGAAGGAAACGGCGTCGTCGTTCAGCACCACACGCACCGCCGATGTCGGCGAGCGGGCCTCGAGGAACTTGCGCGCCTCGCCCTTCAGGAACTTCTGGTCGTCCGAATAATCGAAATTCACGGTGAGTCCTCCCGCGCGATACGTCCCGCGCTCTCGTTTCGAGGGGCAAGATAGCGGGCTTTCGGGCGGGGGGAAGATTGACTTGGCGTCAACGATTTCAGGTTTTTATGGGCGGTCTGTTCAAAGCGACGGCGGGATCATGGCCAAAACGGTCTTCCAGAAGAACCAGCGTGTGTGGGTCGAGGCTGTCGGGGCCTGGGCCAACGTCGAAAAGATCGTGGCCATCTGGGCCAAGGGCTTCGATGAACCCGTGCGCGTGACCTACGACGTCGGCCTCGGCCGCGAGTTCTTCGCCCATGAACTCAAGCCCGAGGATCAGGTCGTCGACGCCGACGACAACGGCGAACGCTGGCGGCTCCTTCGCGCCAAGAACAAGTGGCAGCAGCCGGCCGACTGCGCCCATCATCCCTTTCCCGGCACCTATCCCATCGTCGTCACCGACCCCAACGACTGGGGCGGCTGGCGCACCCCCGGCGCCGAATACGACCGCGACCCACACCGCATCGAACGCCAGGCGAGGCTGATCGCCAGCGCCCCGCGCTTCCAGGCCATTGCGAAAGAACTGATGGCCCTGGTCGCAGAGGCGCCCGACGACGCACCCCCGGCCATTCTCGAGCTGGCGCAACAGGCAGCGGCGATCGAGCGGTTTATCGCCGAGGTGCCGTCGCCGGGCGATCAGTTGAATGTCGAGGGTTCGGCGGTCGCGTAAGTGGCCACCGGCAACACGATTTGATCAGAACTGACGCTCCGGCGTGGCGCCCGCCATGGCCGGGCGCTACATCGGTATCATGCGCACCGAAACGCCCCAGCCCGTCCGGCTCTCCGACTACACCCCGCCCAGCCATCTGATCGATACGGTCCACCTGGACCTCGATCTGCAGCCCGGAGCCACCCGGGTGAAGGCCACCCTTTCCGTGCGGCGAAACGGCGAGTCCGACACCCTGGTGCTCGATGGCGAGGGGCTTAGCACCCATCGCGTCCTGGTCGATGGCCATGAGCATGCCTTCGAAGAATCAGCCGAGACATTGACCCTCACCGGACTGCCCGAGACCTTCATCCTGGAGACCGAGGTCCAGATCGATCCGGCCGGAAATACCGTGCTGATGGGCCTCTACATGTCCGGCGGGCGGTTCTGCACCCAGTGCGAGGCCGAGGGCTTCCGGCGGATCACCTGGTTCCTCGACCGGCCGGACGTGCTGTCGCGCTACACCGTGCGCATGGAGGCCGACGCCGCCTTCCACCACCTGTTGGCCAACGGCAACCTGATCGACAGCGGCGTGGTCGGGGCACGCCACTTCGCCGTCTGGGAGGACCCCTTCCCCAAGCCCTGCTACCTGTTCGCCATGGTCGCCGGTGAACTCGACGTGCTCCAGGACAGCTTCACCACCATGACTGGCCGCGAGGTGGCGCTGAAGGTGTTCGTCGACCCGGGCATGGCCGCCCGTGCCGAATACGCCCTGGACAGCCTGAAGCGGGCGATGAAGTGGGACGAGGAGGTCTTTGGCCGGGAATACGATCTCGACCTCTTCATGATCGTCGCCGTGCGCGACTTCAACTTCGGGGCCATGGAGAACAAGGGGTTGAACATCTTCAACTCCTCGCTCCTGCTCGCCGACGCGGCGACTGCCACCGACATGGACTACGAGCGCATCGAGAGCGTCGTCGCCCACGAGTACTTCCACAACTGGACCGGCGACCGGATCACCTGCCGCGACTGGTTCCAGCTGTGCCTGAAGGAAGGCCTGACCGTCTTCCGCGACCAGGAGTTCAGCGCCGACATGCGCGGCCACGCCGTCCAGCGGATCAAGGACGTAAAGGCCCTGCGCGCCCGGCAATTCCCCGAAGACGCCGGTCCGCTCGCTCATCCGGTGCGGCCGTCGAGCTACCTGAAGATCGACAACTTCTACACCGCGACCATCTACGAGAAGGGCAGCGAGGTTATCCGCATGCTCAAGGCCCTGCTCGGCGACGAGGGGTTCTGGGCGGGCATGAACCTCTATTTCGAGCGCCACGATGGCGAGGCGACCACGGTCGAGGCCTTCATCCAGTGCTTCGCCGACGCCACGGGCAAGAACCTCGACGCCTTCTTCGGGTGGTACGAACAGGCCGGCACGCCGAAGGTCACCATCAACCGCCGCTACGACGCGGCGACCGGCCAGCTGGAACTGACTCTTCGGCAAATCACCGCGCCGACGCCGGGCCAGCCGAACAAGACCGCCCTGCCCTTGCCGGTGGCGCTGGGCCTGCTCGACGAAGACGGCCGGGTCCAGGCCGAGACGCAAATCCTGGTGCTCGACGGCGCGGAGACCGTCATCACCCTGGAGGGCGTCAAGAAGACGCCGGTGCTGTCGGCCCTGCGCGGGTTCTCGGCGCCGGTGAAACTGGAAACAGACGCCCCCGCCGACCATGACTACGTCCTGCTGGCCGCGGACACCGACCAGTTCAACCGCTGGGAGTCGGGTCAGCGCCTGGCCAGCCGACTGATGCTGGCCCGGGCGGCGGGAGAGGCCGATCCGGCCGGGGAGACCCGCTTCGCCGAGGCGCTGGGCCGGGCGCTTGACGACCAGGCGGCCAACGACGCCTTCAAGGCCCTGCTCCTCTCGCTCCCGAGCGAACAGGATCTGGCCATGGAGATGAAGCCGGCCGACCCAGCTGCTATTCACAACGCCCGCGACGCCCTGCGCGGCAGGCTGGCCGAGGTATTAGCCGACCGGCTGATCCGCCTGCACGACGCGCTTGCGCATGCGGGCGCCTTCTCGGCCGATGCCGAGTCCGCCGGCCGCCGGGCTCTGCGCAACGCCGCGCTGGACCTGCTGACCGCCAAGCCGAGCGAAGCCGTCATCGAGCGAGCCCGCGCCCACTACGGCGCCGCCGACAACATGACCGACGCCATCGGCGGCCTGAACGCCCTGATCGCACTCGGCGGAGAGGCCGCGGATACGGCCCTGTCGGCCTTCCATGCCCGCTGGAAGCACGAACCGCTGGTCATCGACAAATGGTTCGCCACCCAGGCGCGCGATCCGTCGGAGCTGGCCCTGGGTCGGGTCATGGGGCTGACGACGCACCCGGACTTCGATGCCAGGAACCCCAACCGCCTGCGGGCCCTGGTCGGGGCCTTTGCCAGCTTCAATCCCTCGCGATTCCATGATCCTGACGGCAGTGGCTACCGCTTCCTCGCCGACTGGATCATCGCCACCGACAAGGTGAACCCGATGACCGCCGCGCGGTTCGTCGAGGCGCTGGGCGGCTGGCGGCGCTACCGTGAGGATATTGGCGGCAAAATGCGCGAGCAACTTCAACGCATTGCAGCCGTCGAAGGCCTGTCCAAGAATGTCTTCGAACTGGCGACAAAAGCGCTGGTGTGAGTCTTCTGAATCACGAATCGCGGCGAACTGACTCAAGGCGTTGATCAGGCCTTAACGCGAGGACTCCCGGCGCCTACCATGCCCCTTCGGGGTGAATCGGCGTTTGGGGATTATCGGGCTTGGCACGCGGGCAAAGGGCAGGATCGGGGGACCCCGCCTTCGCGGCGACCTCGCCGCGTGGCCGCTCCCAGCCCCTGATGCGCGTCGCCATCCTGGCGGCGCTGCTCATGCTGGCCGTCTACACCGCCTTCGGCGTGCAGAAGCTGGCAAACGGCTGGACCAGCACACCGGCCCAGGTCGGCCCGGCCGCCATCGCCGCCCTGCTGGCCGGGAAGGTCGATGGCGCGCTGTCCACGCAGCAGGCGGGCCTGACCGCCGGCGCTGAACTGCTCCGCCGGGCGCCCGACACCCCCATTGACGCCAGCGAGCTGGCCCTGCGCATCGCCGGGCCGACGGCGGGGGCCGTGGCGGTGGTGCAGGACGATATCGTGCTGTCTTCAGCCGGCTCCCTGACCACGCCAGACTTCAAGGGCGCCGCCCGTGCCGCCCAGGCGGCTGGC
>JANPKF010000271.1:0-3240 GCA_031425895.1 Caulobacteraceae bacterium
CGCATCGTGGCCCGAGGGAATTTCCTGGGTCTTGCGCAGGGTCTTGGCCCGCGTGTGCATGTCGTAGTCGAACCACTGACGCGGCGTGGTCGGCGAGGTGTAGGTGTAGCGCATCACCGGGGTGTCGAACTCGAAACCGCCCTCGACGCCCAACACATAGGCCTTCTCGTCGACAGCGATGGCGTGCTCGGACTTGTCGGCGCGCCTGGTGATGATGATGGAGTTGTTGGCGTTGATCCGCTCGATGCGGATCAGGTGATCCTTGAAGGCGCCGATGCCGACGATGAAGCGGCCCGGGCTATGGGCGACCCAGTCTTTCCAGTCAGCGGCCTGCGTCTTGCCCGGCTCGGCGGTGCAGAGCTTGAAGTCAACGGCGCCGCCGGCGTTGGTGCGGATGACGAACTTTCCGTCCCAGTGCTCAACGTCGTAGAGAACGCCCGGATTTCGGGCGGCAAAGACCACGGGCTCGGCCGTCGGGGTCTCGGCCGGAATCAGCCGCAATTCGCTGGTCTCCTGGTTGCCGATGCCGATGGAGATGAAGGCGTCAGAGGCGGTCGTACCGACGCCCATGAACATGCCCTCGTCCTTTTCCTCGTAGACCAGGCTTGTTTCGCCGCCGCGGGCGGGGCGACGGAAGACCTTGTTGGGGCGGCCTTCCTCGTCACGGTTGGTCCAGAACAGCCAGGCGCCGTCCGGTGAAAACGCCAGGTCCCCGTAGCCCGCCGTGATGGGCTCTCCGACCACCTGTCCGGTTTCCAGGTCCTTGACGTAGAGGGTGTGGAACTCCGAGCCCTGGGCGTCCTCGGCATAGGCGAACAGCTTGTGGTCGGCGGTGTGGGCGGTAGCCGCGACCTCGGAATAAGCCTTGCCCTCGGCCAGCTTGTCCGCGTCCAGCAGGATCTGCTCGCCATCGGTCTTGCCAAGCGGACGGCGGCAGAAGAGCGGGTGCTGCCCGCCCTTGTTGAAGCGGGTGTAGTATTCCCATTGGCCGTCCGGGGCGGGGACGGAGGCGTCGTCCTCCTTGATGCGCCCCTTCATCTCCTCGAACATCTTGCCCTGCAGCTCTTCGGTCGAGGACAGCATGGCCTTGGTGTAGGCGTTCTCCTCGGTCAGGTGCGCCTTGACATCGGCCTTGACGATGGTCGGGTCGCGCAGGACCTGCTGCCAGTTGTCGTCCTTCATCCAGGCATAGTCGTCGGTCCGCTTGCGGCCGAGCTGCTCAATGACCTTCGGCTCCTTCTTCACGACAGGGGGCACGGGTTTGGCTCTGGTTGCGGACATGACCTGACCTGGAAGGAGGGCTGCGGCGGCGGCGCCGGCCACCAGGATTTCACGACGGTTCATAGGGAGACAGCCTCGAAAGCATGGAAGGGCCGCGTCGCGCGGCGCGATGCGGCGACCTTGGCCCGAGCGCCCGCGCGCGGTCAACGGAACGGACCGCATCATGAAGGGGTTTTCATGGTCCAGCCGACGATCACCGCCGGTGAAACATCCAGGCGTGAAGGGATCGACCCATGTGGGACCGCATCGAAGGCTCGTGGAAGCAGTTCACCGGCAAGGCCAAGGAACAGTGGGGAAAGCTCACCGACGATGATCTGACCGAGATCGCCGGCAAGCGTGATCAGCTCGCCGGCAAGATTCAGGAGCGCTACGGCTACGCCAAGGACAAGGCGGAAGAAGAAATTCGCGCCTTTGAAGCCCGGCACGCCGAAGACAAGAGCTTCAAGAGCTGATCGGTTAACGCCACGGTTACCGAACGGTCACCTACTGGCACGGCCATTGCTCCAGACCGGGTGACAGGCGCCTTGCCGCCCCGTTCTGGAGCATAAGTGACCTACATCCTGCGACCTTTCCGGCTCGATGACGTCCCCGCCGTCAGCGCGCTCTGCGACTGGGCCTGGTGGCCGCAGCGCAGCGCCGCGGGCTGGGCGTGGTTGGCCGACGGTCCGCCAGCGGCGCGTGAGCGTGGCGATGCCGGTCCCGCCGGCTGGGTCTGCGAGTTGGATGGCCAGGTCTCGGCCTTTCTCGGAAATTTCGTTCAACGCTTCCATTTCGGCACACAGCTTGTGCGCGGCGCCACCGGCCACACATTCTTGGCCCATCCGCGCGCCAAGGGGGCGGGCCGCATGGTGCTGCGGGCCCTGGCGGAGCAGCCGGACCGGTTCAGCATCTATCTGTTCAACGCCAACGCCGTATCGTCCGGCCACTACCGCCACTACGCCCTTGAGGCGTGGCCGGTGGCGACCCATGCCGTGAAGTACAGCTGGTGGGTGGACCTGCCGGGGGTCATCCACGAACGCCTGCTCTGGCGCTACAATCGTCTGCGTGGCTTCGACGGCGTGCGGGCGGGGGGCGAGCGATTCATCAGTAACCGGTTGCGCAAAGGCGGAGTGAGCCGGCTGCAGCCTGGCGTCCGTGTGCTGTTCGAGCAGGAGGTCGACGGTCGCTTCGACGGCCTTTGGGCGAGGCTGCAGGAGGATGGCCGGCTGTTGGCGGCCCGCGATTCGGCGACCCTCCGCTGGCGACTGGCAGATCCGGATCTGACCCTGCGGCCGGTAATCCTGGGCTATGAACATGAAGGGCGGCTGGCCGGCTATCTCATGGCCTACTTCTCCAAGCAGACCGAAATCGACCAGCCCTGCCTGGATATCGTCGACCTGATCGCCCCGGCGGAGCATGAGGCCACAGCCATTCCAGCCCTGGTCCGCACCCTGGTAGACAATGCCCGCGATCTCGGTGTCGCCCGGGTGCGGCTGCAGACGGTCTCGCCGGTGCTGGATACGATCCTGGCCGGGATGCCCGGCGCGCAGAGGCAGATGACCCACGGCCATTGCCATGCCCGCTTTGCGCCGGACGTTGACCCGGCCATGGCCGCCGCCTGGCAACCGACGCCCTACGATGGCGACTACGCCTTCTGTCTGCGCCCGCCGCCGCTGGGCGAAAGCCAGGAGGCCGATACGAAAACGGCCGCCCCGAAGGGCGGCCGACTGCGTCTCGATACGAGCAGGGTTCAGGCCCCGTAGATCACCGAGATGGTCTCGGCCACGCAGGCCGGACGCTCTTCGCCCTCGATCTCGATGGTGCATTCGTTCTTCATCTGGATGCCGCCCGATTTCGGCTCGGCGGCCAGCAGCTTCTGACGCATGCGCACGCGCTTGCCGACGCGCACCATGTTGGTGAAGCGCACCTTGTCCGAGCCGTAGTTGATGCCGCGGGTCACGCCGTTGACCTTGAGAAGGC
>JANPKF010000272.1:0-15429 GCA_031425895.1 Caulobacteraceae bacterium
CGCCTACGGTCTCGCCGCGACCCGGCAGCAGGGCCAGCAGGCGCAGGTCGAGGCCCGCGGCATGATAGAGCTTCGCCGCCTCCATGGCGATCAGCGGGGTCTGTTCGGCGGGCTTGGCCAGTACGGCATTGCCGGCGGCCAGCGCGGCGGCGATCTGGCCAGTGAAGATGGCCAGCGGGAAGTTCCACGGGCTGATGCTGACGAAGACGCCGCGGCCGCGCAGCTCCAGGGTGTTGGTCTCGCCGACCGGACCTTTCAACACCTCGGGACCGGCGAACTTCGTCTCCGCCAGACGGGCGTAGTAGCGGCAGAAGTCGGCCGCTTCGCGCACCTCGGCGATGCCGTCGTTCAGGGTCTTGCCGGCTTCGCGGGTGCAGATGGCGATCAGGCGGTCGCGGTTCTGTTCCAGGGCATCGGCCATGGCCCGCAGGACCTTGGCCCGCCCGATGCCGCCGGCCTCGTCCCAGCGGCGCTGGGCGAGCCTCGCGGCCTTGAAGGCGGCGTCGATCTGGGCGGTTGTGGCCTCACCGGTCGTGCCGATCTGCTCGTGGGTGGCCGGGTTGCGCACCACCTCAAAGCCGCTGGCGCCTTCGGGGCCGGCATTGATCGGCTTCAGGGCCGTGATGGCCTTGACCACCCGCGCCCGCTCCTGGGTCACCGAGAGGTCGATGCCGGCGCTGTTCAACCGATCGCCGTAGATCTGCGCCGGCAGCGGAATCTTGCGGTGCGGCCCTGGTCCGACCGCCTCGACGTCGGCGATCGGATCGACCACCACCGTCTCCGGCGGCACCCGTTCGTCGAGCAGGGCGTGGACGAAGCTGGTGTTGGCGCCGTTCTCCAGCAACCGGCGGACCAGGTAGGGCAGCAGGTCCTCATGGCCGCCGACAGGGGCGTAGGCCCGCACCAGGATACCGTCGTAGAGGTCGTCGGCCGCCTTGTAGAGGGCTTCCCCCATGCCGTGCAGCCGCTGGAACACGATCTTCACTCCGGCAGTGCGGGCCATGCGGCGCACGGCCGCCAGGCTGTGGGCGTTGTGGGTGGCGAACTGGGCGTAGAGGTGCGGGGCCGCATCGATCAGGGCCCGGGCGCAGACCAGGTAGGAGAGGTCGGTGGCGCTCTTGGTGGTGTAGACCGGATAGCCGGGGCGGCCGTTCACCTGGGCCCGCTTGATCTCGCTGTCCCAGTAGGCGCCTTTGACCAGTCGCACCATCAGCCGGCGGCCGGTCTTCTCGGCCAGCTTCGCCACACTCCGGATCACCTGCGGGCAGCGCTTCTGATAGGCCTGGACGGCGAGGCCCAGGCCCTTCCAGTCGGCAGGCAGCTCGCCGTCGGACGCCAGCCGCTCGAGCAGCTTCAGGGAGATGACCAGCCGGTCCGCTTCTTCCGCGTCGAGGGTGAAGTTGAGGTCGTGTTTCGCGGCGATCAGGGCGAGGCGCTTCACACGCGGATAGAGCTCGGCCCATACGCGGACTTCCTGCGTCGCCTCGTAGCGCGGCGACAGGGCCGACAGCTTCACCGAGATGCCGTGCCCGGCTTCGGGGCCCTGGCCGCCGGAAAGACGTCCGACGGTGGCGATGGCGTCGGCATAGGACTTCTCGTAGCGCTCGGCATCGGCGGCGGTGCGGGCGCCTTCGCCCAGCATGTCGAAACTGCAGATGTCGCCGTCGCTCTTGGCGCGTGCGATGGCCGCCTCGATGGTGCGACCCAGCACGAACTGCTCGCCCATGATGCGGATGGCCTGGCCGACGGCGGCGCGAATCACCGGCTCGCCGACCCGGCCCGCCAGCCGCTTGAGGAAGCCCGGCAGGTCCCTTTTGGCCTCCTCATCGACGTCGACCAGCTTGCCGGTCAGCATCAGGCCGAGCGTCGAGGCGTTGACGAACAGGCTGCCCGACTTGCCCATATGGCTGGCCCAGTCGGCGCTGCCGATCTTCTCGGCGATCAGCCTGTCCTTGGTCTCCTCGTCGGGCGTGCGCAGCAGAGCCTCGGCCAGGCACATCAGCGCCAGCCCCTCCTTGGTGGAGAGCGAAAACTCCTGCAGGAAGTTCTCGACCACCCCCTGCCGACGGACGCTGCGGCGCGCCCCGCGCACCAGGGCCTCGGCCTCGGCCCGCACGGCGGCGCGGTCTTCGGCGTTCAGGGGGGCGGCGGCCAGAAGGTCGCGCACGGTCTCTGTCTCATCGCGGTACTTGCCGGCGTCCAGGCTGTCCCAGTCCACCAAGGCGGGGGCGATAAGGCTTTGCGAGGCTTGAGGGGTCGTCATGGCGGCCCTCTACGCCTTCATGCGACGCCAGAAAAGCAAATAGAAGGGGGGGAAGGGGAGCGAGCCGGCCAATGGCGTTCGCGGCGGTTGGCGGTATGGTGGGGCGATGTCCCAGCCTCCGCCTGCCTCGAACCTCCAGAAACTGCGCGCCGCGCTGCTCAGCTATCCGGCGGCCCTTTCCGCCCTCTGGGCTATCCCCGACCGGACCGCTTTCGCCGACAAGGTGGCGGAGATGGGCCGCGGGGCCGGGGTCGACATGGCGGTGGCCGATATCCTGGCGGCCATGACGCCGCGCGGGCCGAAAACGCCGGCCATGCCGGTGAAGGCCGCCGGCCTGTCGCCCAGCTGGATGCCCAGCTGGCTCAGCATCACGGGCCAGGGCGCGCGGCTCGACTGGGTCTACGCCGGCGGCGAGGCCTTCACCGCCCCCTTCGCCGATCAGGATTTCGCCCGCCTGGCGGCGCATCCGCTGAACCAGTTGCTGCCGGCCATCAGCGATCCGGGCGAGCTTGGCAGCCTGCCGGGTCCGGAGCGGCCGATCGACGGCATGATTTTCCACATCTCCCGCTGCGGCTCGACCCTGGCCTCGCGGATGCTGGCCCAGGTTCCGGACATCCTGGTGCTGTCGGAGCCCCAGGCCATCGCCGCGGTGCTTAGCGCCCACACCCTGATCCGTATCGATCCCAGGGTGCAGCAGGCCTGGCTGAGCGGGGTGCTGGGCGCCTACGTCCGTGCGG
Organism: Caulobacteraceae bacterium; assembly: GCA_031425895.1. Classification (GTDB taxonomy): domain Bacteria; phylum Pseudomonadota; class Alphaproteobacteria; order Caulobacterales; family Caulobacteraceae; genus Caulobacter. The sequence continues at coordinate 3,001 of JANPKF010000272.1, forward strand.
CCGGTACTCGGCGCCTGGTCATCAAGCTCGACGTGGACAGCCTGTTCGACCACGCCCGTCTCCGACAGGCCTCGCCACAGACGCCGTTCGCGGTCCTGCACCGCGATCCGCTGGAAGTCCTCGTCGCCCAGACCGGCGGCAGCGAGCCAAAGCCCGGCCTGCCGCCGCCTGAAGAAGTCGCCCGCTGGTTGGCCGCGCTCTGCGTTACAGGCTCCCGGGCCGTCGCGGCCGGCGCCCGCCCTGTCGCCTACGAGGGCCTTGCGGAAACGGTGCTCGATCCTGAACGCCCTTTCCTCAATCTGCAGATCGGCCCCGCCGACCGGGCGCGGATGGCGGCCGTTGCGTCGCTCGACGCCAAGTCGCCGAACAAGCGCTTCACCCCGGACAGCCTGGCCCGCCAGGCCGCCGCCGACGAGCGTCTTAAAATGCTGGCCCGGCAGGTCATCGGACCGGCCTGGGAGCCGCTGGCCGGATTGAGATGATGGGGAGAAGCATGAGCCTTCGCGCAACGATCCTGGCCCTTGTGGCCCTGACCCTGGCCGGCTGCGCCTCGCCGCCCAACCTGCGCAAGCAGCCGGACGCGACGCCGGCGGTGCTGGCCGCCTTCCGCGGCGATCCGCCGGTGACGACTGCCGCCGACTGGACCCGCCGGGCGCCGCTGTTGCGCCAGGCCCTGCTCGACGCGGTCTATGGTCAGCCGCCTGAGCTTGGCGCGGCCATGGTCGAGGCCCGCGAAAAGCTGACCCTGCCGGACATCGACGGCATGGACATGGAGCAGTGGACGGTGAAGCTGGGCGACGGTTCGAACCGCCGCCGCTTCCACATGCTGGTCGCCTCGCCCAAGGGCGCGACCGCCGCGCCACTGATCATCATGGAGCTGTTCTGCTCGACCCGGAACGCCGTGAAGGGGCGCCCCGACAGCATCTTCGAGGACGTCGCCGCCCTGCCTGAGCCCTGTCGCAGCCACGAGCTCGATCCGGTGCTGACGGTGATCCTGGGCAAGCGGATCAGCGGCCCGGACTTCAGGCAGCTGGCCGAGCGCGGCTACGCCGTCGCCCTCTTCTATCCCGGCGAGGTGGTCCCGGACGATCCGGTGCTCGCCCCCCCGGCCATCGCCGCCCTGTCTCCCGGCGTACCGGCTGACAAGCGCGCCGGCGCCCTCGTCGTCTGGGCCGACCTGTTCTCCAAGGCCTATGACGTGCTGTCGGTCGATCCGCGCTTCGATCCCAAAAAGGTCGTCGCCTGGGGGCACTCGCGCTACGGCAAGACCTCCCTGCTGGCCGGCGCCCTCGACCCGCGCTTCGCCGCCGTCATCGCCCACCAATCGGGCCGGGGCGGCGCCAGTCTGACCCGCTCCATCGCCGGCGAGAGCCTGGCCCAGATCACGTCGTCCTACGGCTTCTGGTTCACCCCCGGCTACGCCCGGGGCGTGCCGGCGGATGTCGACCAGCACCAGCTGATCGCCCTCAACGCGCCCCGGCCGATCCTGCTCGGCACGGGACGGGGCGACAGCTGGTCGGACCCGGCCGGCGCCTTCAAGGCGGCCCAGGGCGCTGACCCGGCCTACCGCCTGCTCGGCTCGCCCGGCTTCAACGCCACCGGACTGAGCGACTACCGTCCCGAGGACGGCGTGGTCTGGTGGAGCCGGCCGCTTGGCCACGGCGTCACCACCGCCGACTGGCGCGCCTTCCTCGAGTTTCTCGACACTCACCTGGACAGGTGACCCCTTGCCTTATGGGCGGGCCCCGGTGAAATCTGCCGCCCGTAGCGTTGGGGGGTGAGATGTCCTGGCTGAAGCGACTTCTGGGCGGTAGCGGACCGAAGCCGCAGGCCGCCGCCAAGGCCGCCCCCTGGGGGGAACGCCCCAGCGAAGCGCCGTCCTCCGCCGACAACGACCGGGACCGCGAGCGCATCGCCCGCGACCTCAAACGCCTCGACCAGATCAGCGGCGGGCTCGGCGAGGCGACGGTTCGCTACGTCTGCGGCGGCGGCAACGACAGCGTCCTTCTGAAACTGCAGTCCCATAAGGTCAGGGTCGGGGAAATCCTCGGGGACAACCAGTGGAACGCCCGCAAGGTCAATTCCGGCCGGGTGGAGTTCCTGCTCATGGCCGAGGCCTGGCGGCCGGAAACCCTGCGTCGCTATGGCGAGGTGTTCGCGGTGTTCCGGGAGGATCAGACCTGGGCGAAACTGCCGGGCAGTCCCCGGTCGCCGCACTGGTTCCGGGCCCTGGTGGCCGAGTATAACGAGGCCCGCAGCCGCGTCGCGCCGAACGCCTACAATCGGATCAACCTGCCCGCCCGCGCCGACCGGCCCTGGACGACAGCCGGCCTGCGGTCGCTGCTGGGTGACGATCCCGCCCCGATCCTTGATGTCGCCTTCGAGGGCGAGGAACGCTGGGCGTGGTCACGCTCGGACTTTGTACGACCTGACGCCATCCCGGACTTTGCCGACCATATGCGGGCCGATCCCGCCGCGCGGGTGGCTGAGCTTGGCCCCCTGGGCGCCAAGGAGCGGGCCGCGGCCCTGCGTTACCTCGGCCGCATCGGCCTAGTGGATGGTGTCTGGTTCGATTTCGCCTTCGACCAGTGTGGCGACACCGCCAAGTCGGCCCGCGAGGCCGCCGCCCTTCTGCTTCGCTCCGCTCCGGTTGAGACCGTGGCCCAGCGGGCCGAAGCCGAATGGCCAAGGCTGCGCCAGGGCCAGAAGCAGGAGCTGATCAAGCTGCTCCCCGACCGGCTCGGCGGCGGCGCCGCCGACGTCCTGCGCCGTCTGCTGGCCCTGGAAACCAGGCTCAGCCTCAAGGCCGATCTCGAACGGGCCCTGGGCCAGGGGTCCGCCGCCGTGGAGGTCCGCGAGGACAGTCGCCCCGACAGCCACGAGGGCTACACCGCACTGGACGGCCGCTGGATCGAACCGCCGCCCCTGGTCCCGCCGCCCGAAGACGCCAAGGTCACGCCGGCGCTGGAGAACCTGATCAAGACTGCCGTCGACATCTGGCGAGAGGAGGCGGACCGCCACAACAAGGCCCAGACCGGCAAGCATCAATATCGGATGCCTGGACCACATCTGGGCGCGGTGCGCGCGGTCGTTGATCGATTGAACGATCTCAAGGCAGGGGAGGGGGAGGCCCTTCTGCAAGTCCTCGGCGGCTGGCTTCCCGGCAAGGCGCGGGTGAGCGCGCGGACCCGTATCCTCGAACACGAGGACCTGACCCTTTGGCACCTCGTCCGCGCCGCCAGCTATAATCGAGGCCACGGCCAGCAGGATGGCGGCTCCCAGATCCTCTACGAAAGCCCTTTGGCAACGGCCGCCAGGGCGCGTCTGCGAAATGGTGTCGACATGCGCACCTATGGGGCTCTGCTCGCCGCGCTGAAGTTGCCGTCGACAGGCCCTGCCCGAAGCCTCCTCACCGGTGGCTACTGGCGGCCCAGCCTGGAGGTCTGGGAAGGCGACACTCTCTGGCCCTATCTGTTGCAGCACCTCGCCCTGATCGACGAGGCGCTGGGACTTGTCTCTGCCAGCAGCAAGGACGGCCTGTCGGAGACCGCCGCGCTTGAGGTTCTGAAGCTGTTCCCCGTGCCACCCGCCCGCTATCGCAGCGCCCTGCTCGACCGGGCCATCGGCGACCGCAAGGCCGTGCGGCCCATCGCCCGCGAGCTGCTGTCGGCAGCGCCGGGGATCGAGGGCCTGCTGATCGGCCTGCTGGAGCATCCCAAGGCCGAGAGCCGGGGCGAGGCGGCGGCCTGGCTGGCCGGCCGGGACGCCAAGGAGGCGATTGCGCCGCTGCTGAAGTCGGCCCGCAAGGAAAAGCTGCCGGCGCCCAAGGCCCAGATGCTGGCCGCCATCTCGCGGCTGGGCGGCGACATCGGCGAATTCGTCTCCGGAGAGGCCTTGGTCCGGGAGGCGAAGGAGAGCCTGAAGAAGACGCCGCTGAAGGGCCTCGACTGGTTCCCCTGGGCCGGCATGCCGACGGTTCGGCTGGTCGGCGGCGAGGCGCTCGATCCCGAGGCGCTCAAGGCCTGGCTGGCGCTGGCGGTGAAGATCAAGCAGCCCGGCGGCAATCCCTGGTTCGACCTGCTGCTGGACCTGCTGGAGCCGGCCGACGCCAGCCGTCTGGGTCTGGCCATCCTGCAGGCCTGGTCGGCCCAGGACACCCTGGGGCCAAACGACGAGGCGGCCAACGCCTTCGCCGCCGCCCATGTCGACGGTACCTTCAAACAGTACCAGCAGTGGAAGATCGACATGACCCGCGAGGCGATCTTCGCCATGCTGCGGCGTCAGAAGCTGCGCGAGTACTACGGCAGCGCCAACGACCAGAAGGGCATCCTGGCCCTGGCCACCCGCGCCTCCGGGCCGGAGGCCGTCGCCCTGGTGCGCGGCTATTTCCGCGATCACTATGCGCGCAGTCACCAGTGCCGGGCCCTGCTCGAATGCCTGGCCGGGAACCCGTCGCCGGTGGCCATCCAGTTCGTGCTGTCGATCTCCAAGCGCTGGCGCACCCCCGGGGTCCGCGCCCGGGCCGGGGAGCTGGTCGAGGCCATCGCCGAGCGGCGCGGCTGGACGGCAGAGGAACTGGCCGACCGCACGATTCCGACGGGCGGCTTCGACGAGGAGGGCATCCTTGAACTGGCCATCGGCGACCGGATCTACACGGGGCGCCTGCTGAAGGACGACCGCATCGAGCTGTTCAACCCGGACGGCAAGTCGGTGCAGGGCCTGCCGTCCTCGGTCGCTCCTGCTGACACCGACTCCCTGAAGGAGGCCAAGGCCTTGCTGTCGACCGCCCGCAAGGAGGTCAAGCAGGTGGTCGAGTTCCAGACCCGGCGGCTGTACGAGGGGCTCTGTGTCGAACGCGAATGGCCGGTCGAGGATTTCGACCGCTACCTGCTTCGCCATCCCCTGATGGGCCGGTTGGTCCAGAGGCTTATCTGGATCGCGCTGGATGCTGACGGCAAGTCGATCGCCAGCTTCCGGCCGATGGAGGACCTAAGCCTGACCGACGCCCAGGACGGGGCGGTGACGCTGGACACCGCGTCCCGCGTCCGGCTGGCCCATCGCACGGCGCTGAGCGAGGCGGATCAGGCGGCCTGGATCGCCCACCTGGCCGATTACGAGGTCGCGCCCCTGTTCGAACAGCTGCGGCGGCCGGCCGCGACCCTTGGCCCGGATGAGGCGCGCGAGACCGAGATCGTCGACCGCAAGGGCTACATGATCGAGACCTTCAAGCTGCGGGGGGCGGCGACAAAGCTCGGCTATACCCGAGGCGAGGCCGGCGACGGCGGCTGGTTCAATGAGTACGTCAAACCCTTCGATGCCCTGGGCCTGGTGGCTGTCATCGGCTTCACCGGCAGTCCCCTGCCGGAGGAAAACCAGCCCGGCGCCCTGACCGGCCTCAGCTTTGTCACCAGTCGCAAGGGGGCCTGGAACTGGCAGGGCCAGCCGCTGAAGGACATCCCCAAGGTCCTGCTCAGCGAAGCCTGGAACGATTTTCACGAGATCGCCGCCGCCGGAACCGGCTTCGACGCCGAATGGGAGAAGAAGGCCGGATGGTAACCTCGACAGAAGGCGTCCTGCGCCCCCCCGCCGAGGCGGTGTTCGCCGGCGAACTGGCCGCCCTGGCCGCCGCCGACAAGGGGCCAAGGCCGCCCGGCTGGACGCTGTCTCCCCGGTCCGTGCGTAGCTTCATCATCGGTGACGCAGCCCTGAAGGTGTCGCGCAAGTTCTATGGCGACGACGCCCTGGTCGAACGAGTGATCGTCGACCTGATGGGCGAGCAGGGGCTGATGCTGGTCGGTGAGCCCGGCACCGCCAAGTCGATGCTCGGCGAACTGCTGGCGGCGGCCGTCAGCGGCCGCTCGAACCTCGTCGTCCAGGGCTCGGCCGGGACCAATGAGGATCACGTCCGCTACGGCTGGAACTACGCCCTGCTGCTGGCCGAGGGACCCAGCGAGAAGGCCCTGGTCGCCTCGCCGGTGCTGCAGGCGATGCAGGCGGGCGCCATCGTCCGTATCGAAGAGATCACCCGCTGCCCGCCGGAGATCCAGGACACCCTGATTTCCATCCTGTCTGAAAAGGTCATCGCCGTTCCCGAACTGGGGGAGGGGCGGGCGGTGTTCGCCCAGCCGGGCTTCAACATCATCGCCACCGCCAACCTCAAGGACCGCGGCGTTCACGAGATGTCGAGCGCCCTCAAGCGCCGGTTCAACTTCGAGACCGTGGCGCCGATCACCGATCCGGTCCTCGAGGCCGAACTGATCTCGGGCCAGCTCAAGCGCCGGCTCGACCGTGCCGACCTGAAGGCGGAGATGCCGGCCGAGGTGCTGGACCTGCTCGTCTCCACCTTCCAGGACCTGCGGTCCGGCCGCACCCGCGAGGGGGCGCCGGTGCCGAGGCCCGATGCGGTGATGTCAACGGCCGAGGCGGTCAACGTCGCCCACGCCGCCGTGCTCGACGCCGTCTACTTCGGCGATGGCCGGGTCGGCGGCGGCCATGTCGCCCGCCAGCTGGGCGGGGTGGTGATGAAGGACAACGAGGACGACGTCCGCAAGCTGAAGACCTACGTCGACCATGTGGTGAAGGAGCGCTCGCGCCGGTCGAAGGCCTGGACCGAGATGCTGAACGCCCTGAAGGCGCACAAGAGCGTTTCGTGACCGCCCAATCCGTGACTGTCGGGGCCGACGTCCACTTCTTTCCGATCCGACACCACAGCCCCGCCTGCGCCCACCATCTGGCCCGGGCCCTGGCGGCGTTGAAGCCCGCCCACGTTCTGGTCGAGGCCCCGGAAGATTTTCAGGCGCTGCTGCCGCAACTGACCGATCCCCGCGTCGTCGCGCCGGTGGCGGTGCTGTCGCTGGCGGCCGGGGCCGACGACGATCGCGGCGCCCCCCTCTATCCCTTCTGCGCCCACTCGCCCGAACTGGTCGCCCTGCGCTGGGCGAGGGAGACGGGCGCCGAGGCCCGGCTGATCGACCTGCCGGCCCGCGATCCGCGCATGGGCATGCGCCACCGCTCCGATCAGGCCGGCGGGCCGACGCCGCTGATCGACGACGACCGCCTCGACCACAACGCCTATGTCGCTGAGCTCTGCCGGCGGCGCGGCATCCCCGACGGCGAGGCCCTGTGGGACGCCCTGTTCGAGACCCAGGCCGCCGGGGAGGACTGGCGCGGCTTCTTCGAGACTGTGGGGGTCTACTGCCAGCACATTCGCGCCGTCACCCCGGAGGCGGACATGGCCCGCGACGGCACGCTGGACCGTGAGGCCCGGATGGCGACCCACCTGGCCGAGGCGGTTGCGGCCGGCGGGCCGGTGGCGGTGATCACCGGCGGGTTTCATACGCCGCCCCTGCAGGCGGGCCTGGGCAAGGCGCCGCCGAAGCAGAAGGCCGCCAAGGCGCCGGCCGGCCGGGCCTGGCTGATCCGCTACGGCTTTCGCCAGATCGACCGGTTGAGCGGCTATGGCGCCGGCCTGCCGCACCCGGCCTGGTACGACCGGCTGTGGACCGCGCTTTCGACCGGAGAGCCGCTGGAGGCGATGAGCCTGCAGGTGCTGGCGGGCTTTTCCGACTATCTGCGCCGCACCACCCCCGGCCTGTCGGTTCCGACCCCGACCCTGACCGCCGCCACCCTCGCCGCCCGCCGTCTGGCCGACCTGCGCGGCCTGCCGTTTCCCGGCCGGCGGGAGCTGATCGACGCCGTCCGCTCGACCGCTGTGAAGGACGCGCTGGAGCTTGGCCGCGCTCCGGTCCTGGACGCCTTCGACGTCTATCTGACGGGCGACCGGCTGGGCGAACTGCCGCCCGGCTCGCCGCAGCCGCCGATCGTCGAGGCGATCCGGGCCCAGGCCCGATCGCTGGGCTTCACCCTGGACGACGCCGCCCGCCGTAGCCGCGACCTCGACTTGCTGCGCAAGCCGCGCCACGCCGACGCCTCGCGCTTCCTGCATGCCCTGCTCCTGATCGACGCCGGCTTCGCCTCCCGGACCGCCGGGGCCGACGCCATGCATGGCTACCGCGAGGACGCGCTGTTCGAGACCTGGAGCTACGGCTGGTCGCCGATGGTCGAGCAGCGGCTGATCGATCTCGCGCCTGGCGGCGAGACCCTTGAGCAGGTCTGCGCCTGGGAGCTGCGCCGCCGCCGCGCCGCCATGACGGCGGAGGGTCGCTCGCGCCGGGCCGCCGAGGTCGCCCCGCTGCTGCACCTGGCCGCCCGCACCGGCATGGGCCCGCTGATCGCCATGACCCTGGAATGGTGCGCCGAGGCCATCGCCGAGGACCCCGACCTCGCCTCCCTGGTCCAGACCCTGGCGCTGGTCGCCCGCATCCCGGCCGGCGAGGATATCGCGCAAGCCGTCCACGCCTTGCAGCGCCAGGGGTTTGAGCGGCTGCTGGTGCTGTTCCCGCACCTGGCCGCCACGCCGCCGGACCAGCTTGCCGGCCTGATCACGGCCCTGGCCGAACTCGCGGCCCTGGTCGGTGAAGCTGAGAACAGCGAGGCCCAGAGGGGCGAGGCCGATCGTCAGGCCCTGGGCGAGGTCGTGGGCCAGGCCCTGGCCGCTGGCCCCGGTCCGGCGCTGGAGGGGGCCCTCTGCGCCTTCGCCGGCCTCATCGGGGCGATGAGCGAAGAGACGGTGGCCGCCCGGGTCGCGGCCGTCATGGACGGCGCCTTCGTCGATCCGGGCCAGCGGGCGGCGGCCCTGAACGGCTGCCTGACCGTCTCGCCGCGCCTGATCGTGCGCAGCGAGGCTCTGCTGGCCGCCGCAGACCGCTTCATCGGCGGTGTCGAGCCGGAGACCTTCCTGGCCGTCCTGCCGGAATTGCGTCTGGCCCTGTCGCAGCTGTCTCCGGACGAGATCGACCGCGTCGCCCAATGGGCCTCGCGCCGCCACGGTCTGTCGGCCCATCCGACCACCGCCGCAAACCTGCCGGCCGGCGAGGTCGAGGCCAACCTGCTGCTGGCTGGCGACCTGGCCGCCGTCTGGCGGGCCGACGGCCTCAGCGCATGGATGGAGGGCGCATGAGCGACGAGGCCGCCGCCGTCCGCTGGCGCCTGGCGCTGGGGCGTCATGCCGATCCGGCGCTGGGTGAGGCCCAGCTTTCGGCCGAGGAGCGACGGGTCGGCGCCGCCATGGAGGCCCTCTACGGCCGCGCCCACGGCCAGCGAGGCTTTCGCAACCGCAAGGGCGGCGGCTCGGAGGCCAGCCAGATGGTCGTGCCGCGCTGGCTCGACGAGGTCCGCAGCCTGTTTCCGGCCAGCGTCTTCGAGACGGTACAGGCCCATGCCGTGGAGCGGCTCGGCATGGCCGAGATGCTGTCTGATCCCAGGGCGCTGGAGAAGCTGGAGCCCAATCAGGGCCTCATGAAGGTGCTGCTGTCGTTCAAGGGACGGGCCGACCCGCGGGTCGCCGCCGCCATCCGCGAGGTGGTCCGCAAGGTCATCGAGGACCTGCGCAAACGGCTGGAAACACGGGTCATCCGCGCTCTTTCCGGGGCTAGAAACCGCTTCAAGCGCAGCCAGCAGAAGCGGATGGCCGACTTCGATGTGCGCGCCACCGTCCGCGCCAACCTCAAGTCCTGGCAGCCGGACCGGCGCATCCTGATCGCCGAGCGGCTGCGCTTCACCTCGCGCCAGAGGCGGCAGATTCCCTGGACGGTCATCCTCTGCGTCGACCAGTCGGGCTCGATGCTGGACTCCCTGATCCATGCGGTGGTGCTGGCCGCCATCCTGGCCGGGCTGCCGGCGGTGTCGGTGAAGCTGGTGCTGTTCGACACCGCCGTCGTCGACCTCTCCGACCGGGTAGACGATCCTGTCGACCTCCTGATGTCGGTGCAGCTCGGCGGCGGCACCGATATCGGCAAGGCCATGGCCTATTGCGAGGGCCTGATCACCCAGCCGAGCCATACCGTGCTGGCCCTGATCAGCGACTTCGAGGAGGGCGGCTCGCCCGCTGGCCTGGTTCGCACGGTGCGCCGCCTGGCTGAGGCGCGGGTCACCCAGATCGGCCTGGCTTCGCTGAAGGACGACGGCGCGGCCTACTACGACCGCGCCATGGCCGGGCGGCTGGCCGACGCCGGCATGACCATCGCCGCCCTGACCCCGGACCGCTTCGCCGAATGGCTGGGAGGGGTCATCCAGTGACCTCGCAGGTTCGACTGATGGCCGGCGCCCTCGACGAGGCGGCGCTGGAGGCCCTGGCTTCGAAGGGGCTGGTGCGGCGGGCGACCGCCGACGTCGCCGCTGGCAAGGCCGTCATCGAGTCCGAGACGGATGTCGAGGCCAGGGTCCGGGTCGAGGATGCCGTCGCCACCCTTCTGGCCGCCGGTCCGCGCCAGGGCGGTTGCAGCTGTCCGGCCCCCGGCGTCTGTCGCCATCGCCTCAGCGCCCTGATCCTGCTGGCCCGTCCGACCGAGGCCTCCGAGGCGGCTGACGCGCCTGCGCCACCTCCTGAAGCCGACTGGGGCGAGGTGGTCGCGACCTTCGACGAGGCGAGCCTGAGCCGCTTCCTGGGCAAGGTCGCCTGGCGCGGCGTGATCGCCGATCCCTCAGCGGTCGCCGGCGCGGAGGTGCTGCAACAGCCGGGGGTGCTTCAGGTGCGCCTGCCCGGCTGGCCCGACCCGGTGCGCTTCCTGCCCGTCGGTGGCCTGGAAGCCGCCTTCACCCGCGCCGCCGAGAAGGACCGCAAGCGTCAGGTGACCCTTGCCGCCCTTGCCGCCCGCGAGGCGCTGGGCCTGCCTGCCTTCACTGCCGCAGCGCCGTCGGCGGCGCCTGCCACGCTCGCCGAGGTTGGCATCGATCCGGCGACCTTGAAGGCCGTCCGTGACGCCCTGGCCCGCTGCTACCTCGCCGCCCTGGCCTTCACGCCCCGCGCCCTGGAGGAGGAGCTGCGTCGTCTGGCTCTGGCCGGGCGGGTCGAGGCCGCGCCGCGCCTGGCGGCCCTGCTTCGTCGCCTCGCAGGCGGCTTCGAGCCCCTGCGCCTGCGCAATGTAGAGGCCGATCCCGAAGGTCTTCTGGCCCTGATGGCTGAGGCCTATGCCCTGGCGATGGCTTTGGGCGGCGAGGACGAAACCGGCCGTCTGGCCGGCAAGGTGCGTCAGGCCTATGAGCCGATCGGTGATCTGGTCCTGCATGGCCTCGGCGCCCGGCTGTGGGAGACGGCGGCGGGCGGGCATGGGGTGACGCTGCACTTCTACGCCCCCGAACGGAACCGCGCCTTCACCCTGACCCAGGCCCGCGCCGACCGCAGTGACCCGACCTTTGAGCCGGCCCGCGCGTTTCAGGACGCCAGTATCTGGGGCCAGCGCCTGCGCGACCTGGCCTGTGGACGGGTGGCGCTGACCGGCGCCCTGGCGTCGGACACCGGCCGCCTGTCGACGTCGGCCCAGACGACCGCCCGGCTCGAAGACAGTACCCGGGGGCCGGCCAGCGGCTGGCCGCTGATCGCCGACGACTGGGCCGTCCTCGAAAGCCGTTTGCGCCGTGACCATGGCCCGGGCTTGACCCGGCCGCCAGTCGCCGACGCTCCGGTCATTCTCAAACCCGCTCGCCGCGGCGGCCTGCAGTTCGACGAGCGGACCCAGACGCTGGTCTGGCCAGTGGCCGATACCGCCGGCCGCTGGATCGCCCTGGAGCTGGAACAGGACGACCGCGAGGAGGGGCGGATCGATGTGCTCGAACGGTTGGCGGCCGGCGGCGCGATCGAGGCGGTTTACGCGCAGGTCGAACAGACTGACGGCCGCTTTCGTCTGACCCCGTACGCCGTCTGGACCGACCGCCTGCGCCTGCTCGACACCGCGCTTGATCCAGACCCGCGTCGCCGGTTTGGCGCCAGGACGCCGGCGCCGACGACCCGTCTCTTCGCCCGCCTCAGGGCCCAGGTCGCCGCCCGAGGCGAGCCCACAGGCCTGATCTCCAGCCGGGCAGGAACCGACGTCCTGCTGCAGGACGCCTGGGAGCTGCTGTTGCGCCGGGCCGAGATGGGCCGCGCTGTCGACCGCGTCGCCTTCGTCGCCGAGTCCGGCGCGCTCGCCGCCCGGTTCGCCGCCGCCGGACTGACGCCACTCTCCGCCGCCTTCAGTTTCCCCACGGCCCAGGCTGCAGACGAGGCCGCCTGCCTGCGCGCCGTCTGGGGCGTGGTGTCGGCGCGCGCTCTTCGCGCGCGGCTCGCCTGGATGGTCTAAAGGACAGTCATGGACAGACCCTCGAACGATCCGCAACTGGCGTCAGCCTCCTACCGCCTGGCCGCCCTCGACCGGGACTTCCTGCTCAGCGACGCCATGCGCGGCCTGCGCTTCCAGCTGGAGTACGCCAAGGCCGAGGAAGCCCTGCGGGCCTGGGGCGTGCGCTCGACCATTGTCGTGTTCGGCAGCGCCCGGGTCGGGGAAGGCGGCGGTAACGGGCATGACCGCTGGTACGACCAGGCCCGCGCCTTCG
>JANPKF010000273.1:0-3458 GCA_031425895.1 Caulobacteraceae bacterium
TATGGGCCAGACCCTGGCCCTCGACCCCGACCAGTTCTGCCCTGGCGCCTTCGAAGAGCATGACGCAGGTCGGCGAGGCGTGGATGCCCAGCTTGTGCTCGATGCCGGCCGGCCGCAGATCGTTCTGCGCCCCGGCTTTGCCTTCCGGCGTCAGGATGCGTTTGGGCGCGACGAACAGGCTGATGCCCTTGACCCCGGGCGGGGCGTTCGGCGTGCGGGCCAGCACCAGGTGGACGATGTTGTCGGCGGCGTCGTGGTCGCCCCAGGTGATGTAGATCTTCTGGCCGGTCAGCCGCCAGCCGCCCTCGCCGTCGGGTTCCGCCCTGGTGGTCAGGGCGGCGAGGTCCGAGCCGGCCTGCGGCTCGGTCAGGTTCATGGTGCCGGTCCACTCGCCGCTGATCAGGCGGGGGAGGTACTTGGCCTTCTGCTCGGTCGTGCCGTGTGCGGCCAGGGCCTCGATGGCGCCCTGGGTGAGGATCGGGCAGAGGCCGAAGGCCAGGCTGGCGGCGTTGAACATCTCGAAGACGGCGATCTCCAGCGCCTTGGGAAGGCCCTGGCCGCCGTAGCGGGCATCGGCCGACAGGCTGTTCCAGCCGCCTTCAGCAAACTCGCGAAGCGCTGCTGCATACCCGGGGGCGGCGGTGACCTTGCCGTTGGCATAGGTGGCGTGGGCCCGGTCGCCCGGCCGGTTCAGCGGCGCGATGATATCGGCGGCGAAGGCGCCGGCCCCGTCCAGCACGGCCTCGACGGTGGCGGCGTCGGCTTCGGGGAACAGCTCGATCAGGTCGTCGAAGCCGGCGGCCTTCATGGCCAGGGCGATGTCGCGGAGCGGCGGGGTGTAGGTCATCGAACGGTCCCAATACTGTCGCCGTCTACCTAGACCGATGACGGTGCGGAACAAAGGCCGCACTCCACCGTGCGGGGGGCTTTCATTGGTCGGGAGGGCGACTATGATCGGTAACGGCTGCCATCACAGTTGGAGCGCAAGCGCATGATCCGTCCCCTCGCCGTCGCCCTGATGGCCGCCATGCTGATGACCGGGCCGGCGCTGGCCGCGCCCTCGACCGACCCGGCGAAAATGCCGGCCGGGACCTACGCGCTGGAAAAGACCCACGCCTCGCTGCTGGCGCGGGTGCGGCACATGGGCCTGAGCAGCTATACCCTGCGGTTCAACCGCTTCGACGCGACCTATGACTGGGACCCGAAGTCCCCCGAGGCGGCGAAGCTGTCGGTGACCATCGACATGACCTCGCTCGATGTCGGCGACGCCAAGATCAGCAAGAATTTCGCCGAGGACTTCCTCGACGCGAAGAAGACTCCGAACGCGACCTTCGTCTCCACCGCCATCGTCCGCGACGGCGACCGGGGCAAGGTGACCGGCGACCTGACCTTTCATGGCGTAACCAAACCCGTCACGCTGGACGTCATCTTCCGGGGCTACGAAGCGGGCCTGCTGGGCGCCCGGGCGGGCTTTTCGGCGACCGGATCGTTCAAGCGGTCTGATTTCGGCTCGGACAACATGAGCATGTTCGCAGGCGACGATATCGAGCTGATCATCGAGGTGGAGTTCCTTCGGAAATGAGCACAGACCTGACCGCCGGGCGCAGCCGATATTCGGCCGTCGCCATGACCTTCCACTGGCTGATCGCCGCCCTGATCATCGGCAATGTCGCCCTGGCCTGGATCTCCGACGAGGTCCCCCGGTCGACGGCCGCCAGCCTGATGGCCTGGCACAAGACCCTGGGAATCACGATCCTGATCCTCAGCCTTGCCCGGCTGGCCTGGCGCCTGACCCACAAGGCGCCGCCCCTCGGCGACCACCTGAAGGCCTGGGAGCGCTGGCTGGCCCACATCGTCCACTGGGGCTTCTACGTGCTGATGATCAGCATGCCGTTGACCGGCTGGGCCCTGGTCTCGGCCAGTCCGTTGATCAAGGTCTATCCGATCGACATGTTCGGCCTGTTCCACTGGCCGGCCATCGGTCCGCTGGCCAATCTGCCGCCGGCCGAGATGAAGGCGGCGCATGAGACCTGGGAAGAGGTTCACCACCTGATGGCCAAGGTGATCATCTATGGCCTGATCCCGTTGCACATCCTCGGCGCGCTGAAGCACCAGTTCCTCGACAAGGACAACACGCTGGGCAGTATCATTCCCTTCCTGAAGGCTCCCAAATGATGCGCCGCCTGCTCGCCGCCCTCGCCCTCTTCCTGTTCACGGCCCTGCCGGCCGCCGCGGCCCCGGCCCCGGCCTGGACCGTCGACAAGGCCGCCTCGAGGATCGCCTTCGCCTCGACCTTCGGCGGCCAGGGGTTCAACGGCGGCTTTGCCCGCTGGGACGCCCAGATCCGCTTCGATCCGAACAACCTGGCCGGCTCCAGCGCCGTGGTCAGCATCGACACCGTCAGCGCCTTCACCGGCGACAATGACCGTGACGCGGCGCTGAAAGAGCCGAACTGGTTCTCCACCAAGGCCTTCCCCAAGGCGACGTTCCGGACCACCGGCTTCAAGGCGCTGGGCGGCGGCAAGTATCAGGCGATCGGGACCCTGACGCTGCGCGGGCAAAGCAAACCGTTGACCCTGCCCTTTACCCTCGTCATCACCGGCAATCAGGCGAACATGACAGCGCGCGTGACGGTCAGCCGCCTGGCCTTCGGGGTTGGACAGAACGAGTGGAAGAAGACGGACGTCATTCCGGACCCGGTGACGGTCAACATCAGCCTGACGGCGAAGCGCTAGAGGCGGCTGTCCGCGCGCTCGAGGCCGGACAGCTCGTCACCTTTCCCACCGAAACGGTCTACGGACTGGCGGCCGACGCCCGTGATCCCCTGGCTGTCGCCCGTGTCTTCGAGGCCAAGGGCAGGCCGCGTTTCAACCCTCTGATCGCCCATGTCACCGACCTGGCCGCCGCTCGCCGGATCGCCGTCCTTGATGACCGGGCCCTCAAGCTCGCCGAGGCCTTCTGGCCCGGCCCCCTGACCCTGGTCGCACCGCTGGCCGACGGCGACGCGGTCTGCGATCTCGCCCGCGCCGGCCTCGATACCGTGGCCGTCAGGGTCCCCGGCCACCCGCTGGCCCGCGCCCTGCTGGCCCGCTTCGGCCGACCGGTCGTCGCCCCCAGCGCCAACCGCTCGGGCCGGCCCAGTCCGACCACCTACGCCGACGCCCGCGAGGAGACCGGAGACCGCTGCGCCGCCGGCCTTGATGGCGGCCCGTGCACGGTCGGGCTGGAGTCGACGGTGGTCTCGGTTCTCGATGGCCAGGCCCGCCTCCTGCGTCCCGGCTCGGTCACCCGCACCCAGATCGAGGCGCTGATTGGCCCCCTGGCCGAAGCGGAAGGTGACGCCAGGCGGTCCCCCGGTCGCCTGGCCCTGCACTATGCCCCTGATGCCCCGGTCCGGATCAACGCCGCGGGCCCGGAGGCCGGTGAGGCCTTCCTCGCCTTCGGCCCTTCCGACAGTC
>JANPKF010000274.1:0-9218 GCA_031425895.1 Caulobacteraceae bacterium
CGCCAGGCTGGAGCCGGCGTACTTGACCAGCTCGTCGGGGAACATGTGGAAACAGGCCAGGGCCGTCGCGCCTGCGATCATGGCCAGCACGGCCGGCAACAGGCGCCGCGTGCGCCGCTCCCAGAAGTCGATCAGCGAGAACTGGCCTGCCGCCTGGCGCCGCATGACGACGCCGGCGATGACGTAGCCGGAAACGACGAAGAAGACATCGACGCCGACAAAGCCGCCCGGCGCCATCGGCAGGCCCAGATGCCCCGCGAACACCGCCAGGACGGCCAGGCCCCGCAGGCCGTCGATGTCAGTGCGGTGTTGCAACGCTGCGCCCCAGGGAAGGGCCGGCTTGAAGCATTGTCGGCCGCCGGGGGCAAGCTGTCTGTGGCCATCTTGGAACGGATGGACCTGCCCGCCAGGGTCGGGCGATGGGAGGGTGGCCATGATCGGAGAGACCATCGAGACGCCCGTGCTGCGGCCCCCCCCTTGGTTGGCGCGTCGGCCTGGTCCGCCCTAGGTCGGAGGGGCGAGGCCAGGGCTCTCGTCCGGCGCGGTCATGTCGTCGACGAATTCGTCGACCGAGCGGGCGGCGAACAGCCGGCGCAGGAAGGCGATCACCTGCAGCAGCGACGAGACGAACCCGATCGCCGAGGCGACGAACTGGAAAGCCTGCCAGGCCAGCTCGAAGGCGGCGCCGGAACTGACCGTCTCGACCATCGGGTAGAGCAGCCGGCTGATGGTGATGCGGAACTGGGCGTAGGCGCTGGAGTATTCGATGGAACGGTCGGCGACCCAGGCCGCCGCCACCGTCGCCGAGACCGGCGACCAGAGCAGCGGCAGCAGCAGCAGGGCGGCCAGCAGGACGACGGCGACACGGGTTCCGATGGTCTCCCGCGACACGATATCCCGGATGACCACCCCGATGAGCGCCAGCGACAGCGCGCCGAGGCCGACCGGGATCAGGACGTCGGCGATGTCGACGACATCACCCCCCATGACATAGTAGCCGGCCAGGGTGACCAGCAGGGCCAGCACGAAGGTCCCCATCCAGGCGAGGCCATACCAGCCGAGCCGGCGCTTGATCAGTGCGGTGTTCATGGCGGGCCCCCAGCCTGAGAATAGTTAACGAGCATGCCGCGTGGGGGCGGCGGCGTCCACCTTGGCTGATGGCGGCGTGCTTAGCGTTGTCGATGCCAGCCAGGCCGGCAGGCCGCGACTGGGGGAAGGCTGAGCCCCGTCAGGCGGCCAGGATAGCGCGGGGCAGGTGCAGGGTGACCATCAGGCCATCGTCAAGCCATTCGCGGCGCAGGGTACCCCTAAGCTGGCGGCTGACGGCGGTATCCAGCAGGGTCGAGCCGAAACCAGCGGGCTGGGGGCGGACCGCCGCGCCCTCGACGCCGGCCTCGCGCCAGGTCAGGGTCACTTCGTCAGGCTGGACGGCGATGGTCACGGCGACCATCCCTGTCTCGACGCGGAGCGCGCCATACTTCACCGCGTTGGTGGCCAGTTCGTTGATAACCAGGGCGATGCTGGTGACCGCGCCCTGGCCGATTGGCAGGTCGTCGCCGGCGATTGCGATGTGGCGGTCTGCGCCGTCGCCAGCGCCGTAGGGCGCCAGCAGCAGCCGCAGCAGGGTCTGTAGCGATTGGTCGGCGCCTGTTTCGCGCAGCTCGGGATAGATGGAGGCGATAGCGACGCCGAGGCTGCGCAGACGCTCGCGGAGGTCTTTGGCGAACGTCTGGACGGCCGGGACCGACCGGGCGGAAAGGGCGACGACGCCGTCGACGACCGTAAACAGGTTGCGGATCCGGTGGGCCAGCTCGCGGCTGATAAGGTCCCGCTCCGCCTCGGCGCGCACCTGCAGGGTCACGTCGCGCGAGATGGCCAGCAGCAGGCTCGGCTGGCCACGCTCGTCGAGGACCGGCGAGACCAGTACTTCCCAGGATTTCACGGTCCCCTTCACCGTCGGGCAGTCGGCGCACAGCCTGGCCACGCCCCCCTGCCGGGCGTGGGCGACGGCCGCGTCAATGGCCGCCTGATGCTCGGCCGGCCAGAGCGACGACCAGGCCTGTCCCTGCAAGGCGCTGAAGTCTTCGATCTCCATCAGGCAGATGCCGTTGGCGTTCATGCCGAGCAGCCGTCCGTCGAGATCGACCGCCTTGACGCAATCCTGGCTGCTGTCGAACAGCGGCGTGCCCAGGGCCTCCGACAGCCGCAGGTCGTCCGGGTCTCTTAGGGGAACGGTGGTCGTCAACAGCTTGAGCCCTGGCGGCGGCGGCATCGGCCGACGATTGGGTGGCAACATGTTGCATCGGCGCGCGCCGATGCAAGAGCGGGCTGCCCCTTGCGGCATTTCGTCCACCGAAGAGACGCCTTGATTAACCGCGCCGCAATCCGGCAGTTGGCGCCATGATGACCGCCCTTCCCCTCGCAGCCCTGATGATGCTGGCCAGCGGGGCGATCCATGCGGTGGTCAACGCCATCCTCAAGTCCGGCCAGGACAAGATGTCGAGCCGGGCGCTGATCGACGGGTTCTCGGGATTCCTCATCCTCCCGGCCGTCTTCTTCGTGCCGCTGCCGCACGGGGCCTGGGGCTGGCTGGCCGCCAGCTGGATCACCCACCTGGTCTACCTGGTCTGCCTGATCAAGGCCTTCGAGCGGGCTGATATGACGGTCGCCTATCCGATCCTGCGCGGGGTGGCGCCGTTGCTGGCGGCCGTGGCGGCGGTGGCGCTGTTCGATGAGCCGATCGGGCTGTTGACGGCCTGTGGCATCGGCCTGGTGTCAGCCGGGGTGCTGACCGTGGGCCTCGGCAAGCAGGTCGACCGCCGGGCCCTTGGCTGGGCGCTGGCCACCGGGGCGACCATCGCCATCTATACGGTGATCGACGCCCAGGGCGTGCGGGCGGCCCCCAGCGCGCCGAGCTACATCGTCTGGGTGTTTCTCTCGCTGGGCTTCGGCATCGCCGCCATCTTCGCCCTCTGGCGCGGTCCGGCCTTCATCGTCTCGGCGCGCGCCGAATGGAAGGCCGGGCTGACCGCCGGCGCCCTGTCTATCCTGACCTATGGCCTGGCGCTGTGGGCCCTGCGGCTGGGCGACACGCCCCGGCTGGCGGCCTTGCGGGAAACCTCGATCCTGTTCGCGGTGCTGATCGCCGTGGTGTTCCTGAAGGAGCGGCTCACCCGCGGGCGGATGATCGGCGTGGTGGCCATCGCGATTGGCGCCGGATTGCTGATCGCCGGAGGCTAGACCCTTTCAGGTTTTGATGTACGCATCAAAACCTGATCAAAAGGGTCTAGAATCAAACATTTAGAGCACGTCCGGGCGGCGGAACCGCGTACACTTCCGCCTGACGTGCTCTAGGCCGCGACCGTGCGCGGACTTTCGGTCAAGACCCGCTCCATAGCTCCCAGAAGCTCACTCAGCTGGATCGGTTTGGCGACCATGGCGTCCATGCCGACGGCCAGATACTCGGCGCGATGGTGCGCCATGGCGTTGGCGGTCACGGCGATGATGGGCATGGGCGGACGGCCTTCCGCGGCCTCCCTGGCGCGGATGGCGCGCACGGCGCTGACCCCGTCCATGACCGGCATCTGGATGTCCATGAGCACGATGTCCCAGTCACCGGAGGCGCAGGCATCCACCGCTTCCTGACCGTTCTCGACCATGTGCGGCTGCAGGTCGACCTGGCCGAGCAGAGTGGACAGAACGAGGCGGTTGGTCGCGTTGTCCTCGGCGACCAGCAGGCGCAGCCCTTCGGGGGAGGGAGCCTCCGGCAGGCAGGCAGGGGCGGCGGGCGACTGCGTCCGCGCCAGCGGTAGTCGCACCGTGAAGCAGGATCCCTCGCCCAGCCGGCTTTCAACGCTGATCGAGCCGCCCATCAGGCCGGCCAGCTGGTGGCAGATCGCCAGGCCAAGGCCGGAGCCGCCGTACTGGCGGCTGGTGGAGGCGTTGGCCTGGACGAAGCGGTCGAACAGGCTGCCCAGCCGTTCGCGGGCGATTCCAGGGCCGGTGTCGGTGACCGTGACGATCAGGCCGTCCGCGTCGTGGGCCAGGGCGACCGTCACCTCGCCGCGATCTGTGAACTTGACGGCATTGGCGACGAGATTGGCGATGATCTGCTGGATCCGGGACGGGTCGCCGGCCCACCAGCCGTGAGTTTCGGGCGGCGCGTGCAGCTCCAGCCGCAGGCCCTTTTCAGCAGCCCGGGGCGCAAACGCCACCCGCGCGGCCTCGGCGGTTGCGACCATGTCGACGGCGCCGTCTTCGATATCCAGACGGCCGGCTTCGATCCTGGACAGGTCGAGCAGGTCGTTGAGCAGCAGCAGCAGGGTTTCGCCCGATCCGGCGACGACGCCCAGTCGCTCGCGCTGGGTCGGGGTCAGTTCATCCCGGCCCATGGCCTGGACCATGCCCAGAACGCCGTTCAGGGGCGTGCGGATCTCATGGCTCATGAAAGCCAGGAAAGCGGATTTGGCGGCGTTGGCCTGCTCGGCCCTGGCGCGCTCGGCCTCCAGGTCGCGTTGGCTGGCGGCGAGCACCTGGGCGGTCTGGATGTTGCGCAGGCCGGCGAGCGCCGCGAACCCACAGCAGAGAACCGAGCCGACCAGGGACATGGTCAGTTCGGGGCCTGTCGACCGCGGCAGGAGCATGGGCGCCAGGATGATGCACGCAATCGTGGGCGCCCCGAAGACCACCAGGGCGGTCGGAGAGCGGAAGGCGTAGCCGACGGCGTTCAGCAGCAGGGCGCACCACATCAGGGCGGCGATGAAGGCCGAGCCCATGGGCGGATGTAGCCAATACATGATGGCAAACGACAACCAGGTCAGGTTGCTGGCCACGGCGATCGAAATGTAGCGCAGCCGCTGGCCTCTGCTCGGCTCGCCCCGGCGCTCGAAATCCCGGGAGACGAACCAGTTGACCAGCTCCATGGCCGTAACGGCGAAGCCCCAGACGAGGGCAGGCGTCCAGCCGAGCGACGGACCCGCCGCCACCATCAGAAACAGGGCCGCGCCGATCCGCATCAGTCCCAATCGATGGGAATCCTGTGCGACGAGATCGAAGTCGGACAGCCTTGGCTTGAGCATCGCCCCCAACTACAGAACGTTCTTGTTGCCCTGACCAGTAGCCGGTCAGGCTTCGACAACCCCTTAACGCCGGGAGACTGCGACAGGGAGTCGCAGGGGGAATGATGTCACCTGTTATCCGCGCCTGCGTTCCAGGCGACGAAAAGCGCCTGTCGATGGTGGCCCGCGCCACCTTCCTGGAGACCTATGCCGGCATCGTCGCTGGCGGGGACATGTTGCTGTTCGGCGAGGGCACGCATGATCCGGACAACTATGCGGCGCTACTGGCCGATGCGGATGTCGATCTCTTCCTGGCCACCATGGAGCCGGGCGCGGCGCCCATCGGCTACGCCATGGTCTGCAAGCCGGACCTGCCGGTGGCGCTGGGCGAAGGCGACCTTGAGCTGAAGCGGATCTACAGCCTGCACCGCTTCCACGGCACGGGGCTCGGGCTCGGGTTGATGGAGGCGGCCAAGGACGTGGCGCGGGCCCGGGGAGCGAAGCGGCTTCTGCTCGGCGCCTATGGCGAGAACCACAGGGCGATCGCCTTCTATTCGAAGCACGGGTTTGCCCAGGTCGGGACCCGGGTCTTCCACGTCGGCGAAAACTTCTATGACGACGTGGTGCTGGCGGCGGATATTTAGGGGCGTATCGCTCTCCGCCCCCGCGAGGGGGCGGAGGATGGTTCGGAGCGTGAGCGACGGACCAGGA
This sequence comes from Caulobacteraceae bacterium, assembly GCA_031425895.1. GTDB lineage: Bacteria > Pseudomonadota > Alphaproteobacteria > Caulobacterales > Caulobacteraceae > Caulobacter. Next base: position 5,769 of record JANPKF010000274.1, read on the forward strand.
GGCGGGGCGGCGCCGGCGGTTGGAGTTTATCCTTCACCGGCGGTGGAGGCCCCCTCGGTTTGGCTCGCTTGCAGCGCTCGCCAAAGCCACTCCCCCACCAAGTGGTGGAGAGCGAACGAAGTTGGCCCCGTTGGGGCTCTAGTCCGCGAAGGCGTACGGCCCGCCCTTTTCCAAGGCCACACGATAGGCCGGACGGGCGTGGATGGTCTCCAGGAACCTGGCGATATGGGGGCGGCCGTCCTTGACGCCGCCGCGCTGGGCGCCGGCTTCGAGGGGGAAGCTCATCATGATGTCGGCGGCGCTGAACGCCTGGCCGGCGAACCAGGGAACCTGGGTCAGGACGCTTTCCCAGTAGTCGAAATGGGTCGTCAGTTGCGGGTCGATGAAGCTCTTCAGCGCTCCATTGGCGATACTCCTGACCAGGGGCCTGATCAGGGCCGGAGCGCGGTCGGGCAGGCTCATGAAGATCAGCTTGAGCAGCAGCGGCGACATGGCCGAGCCCTCGGCGTAGTGCAGCCAGTAGGTCCAGGCCATACGTTCCGGCGTGCCCGCCGCCGGGCGTAGCTGACCGCCGGCCTTTTCGCACAGGTATTCGATGATCGCCCCGGTCTCGGCCAGAACGTAGCCGCCATCGACGACGACCGGGCTCTTGCCGAGCGGATGCACGGCTTTCAGCGAGGGCGGGGCCAGCATGGTCTTGCCGTCACGCTCGTGGTGGACGATCTCGTAGGGCAGGCCGAGTTCCTCCAGCAGCCACAGCACGCGCTGGGAGCGGGAGTTGTTGAGGTGGTGAACGATCAGCATGACGGCTTTCCCTGTGTGCCCGCCAAGCTAAAGCGACAGCGGGGGGGATCAACCTGTCATCTGCGCGGGGTCGCGATAGACGCGGGTCTCGACGATGCGGTCGCCGAGCCCCGACGGTGACGCGTGACCCGTCGCGACGCCACCGTCCCCAAGCAGCGACGCCTGTGTGTTCCGTCAGGCGCTAGACCCTTTCAGGTTTTGATGTACGCATCAAAACCTGATCAAAAGGGTCTAGAATCAAACATCTAGAGCACGTCCGGGCGGCGGAACCGCGTACACTTCCGCCTGACGTGCTCTAGAACTCTTGCCAGTCATCGGAGGCGGCGGCCGGTCGGCCTCCGCCGGCGAAGGCCTGGATGCGGGCGCGCGCCTGCTTGAGCACAGGATTGGGCGCGGACGCACGGTTGGCCGTCGTGGCCAGAGCCGGGCGGGCGGCGGGGCGAGTCCCGGCGATCTCCCCGCCGAGGTTGAAGTGGCCGACGGCATGGCTCATGGCCGCCGATTCCTCGCGCAGGGCGTGGCTGGCGGCGGTGCTTTCCTCGACCATGGCAGCGTTCTGCTGGGTCAGTTGGTCCATCTGGTTGATGGCGGTGTTGATCTCCTGAAGCCCGGTGGCCTGTTCCTGGCTGGAGGCCGACATCTCGTTCACCAGGCCGGCGATGCGCCCGACCTCGCCGGCGATGCCGTGCAGCGCCTGACCGGTGAGTCCGACCAGGCGCACGCCCTCGCCGACATGCCCGGTGGAGGCGCTGATCAGGGCCTTGATCTCCTTGGCGGCGTCGGCCGAGCGCTGGGCCAGGGCCCGCACTTCCTGGGCGACGACCGCGAAGCCGCGGCCGGCGTCGCCGGCCCGGGCGGCCTCGACCCCGGCATTGAGAGCCAGAAGGTTGGTCTGGAAGGCGATCTCGTCGATCACCCCGATGATCTGTCCGATCTGGCTTGAGGACTCGGAGATCGCGGCCATGGCCGTGGTCGCCTGTTTTACGACATCGGCCGAGCTATTGGCTGAGCTGGTGGCGTTCTGGACCAGGCCGGCCGCCTCGCGGGAGCCTTCGGCGCTGCGGCGGACCGATGTGGTCAGCTGCTCCATGGCGGCGGCGGTCTCCTCAAGGCCGGCCGCCTGGTTTTCGGTGCGGCGCGACAGGTCGTCGGAGGCCATGGCGATCTGATCGGCGCTGGCGTTCAGCGCCTGGGCAGCCTGCAGCACGGTGGTCAGGGTCTGGCCGAGCGCCTCGACGGCGCCGTTGAAGTGGCTGCGCAGCTGCTCGTATTCCGGCGGGAAGGCGGTCTGAAGGCGAACCGACAGGTCGCGGGCGGCCAGGCGTTCGAGGCCCTCGGCGAGCGCGTTGACCACCGCCTGCTGCGTGGCCTGCGCCGCCGCCCGTTCGGCATTGCCGCGACGTTCCAGATCGGCCTTCTCGGATTGCGCCTCAGTGGCCTTCTGGCTTGCGGCCTCGGCGGTCCCAAGCGCCTGGCGGGCCTCGCTGGCGCGCAGTTCGAGACCGGCGAACAGGGCTTCAAGGTTGCGCGTGGTGGCCAGCAGAACGCCCGCCTCGGCCAGCAGGATGACGGCGTGGACGATGACGCGACCAAGGCTGCCTTCACCCGGGAAGACGGCGGCCGGCAGGGCGAAGTTGAGAAGCAGGTGGTGCAGGGCGACGGTCGCAGTGCCGACCGCGATGGTTCGCCAGTCGCAGAAGCCGGCCAGCATCGCCAGGGCAGCGAAGTAGGCCATGTGCATGTCGGCCTGCCAGGCGTGGTTCTGGAAGGCGGCGACCAGCAGCGAGACCTGGGCCATCATCAGAACGCCAAGCGTTGCCCGGACGGGCGCGGCTTCGGGCAGGCCCCGCCAGGCGCCGGTCGCCGCGGCGGCGGCGGCGAGGCTGGCCAGGCCCAGCATGATCCAGTCCTCGCCCAGCAACAGCCTCGAGACGATGATGACCGGCAGCAGCAGCCACATCAGGCCGACCACGACGGCGGCGGTCTGGCGGCGTTGGCCATGGATGTCGAGGAAGTTCATGCTGGGGCTTTTTCGGCTGGGGCGACGCAGAACGACGCCAGGCGGGAATCGATGAGAAGCAGGGCGCCGGACTCGCGAAGCCGCCGGCCGAGGCCAGGGCGATCAGAGCGGACGACAAGGATTGTGGCGGCGCCGCCGACGGCCTGCAGATCGCCGGCTGCGGCGGCCGAGGCGGCGGCCCGGGCCGGGCTCCACCAGGGGGGATAGACGGCGGCCATCGCATCGGGCTGACCGGGTGCGGCGGCGAGGGCGCCGACACTGACCGTGCTCAGCGCCAGCACGGCCACCGGCAGGGCCCAGGCGGCGCGGACATCACGGGGGCTGTGCGAAGAAGCACTCATGCTCCAAAGCATCGCCGACCGTAGTTACCAAATCTTCAAAGGCAGACGGAAAGGCGAATCAGATGCCCTGAGTTGTCCCGGAATAGTCGATGTCTAAGGGCTTATGCGTAGCTCTGCAGGGGCCGGACATCCAGAGCTTCGGTCGGGGCGATGGCGATGGCCTGCGCCGCCGCGGCCGCGCCGGCGGCTGTCGTGTAGTAGGGAATCTTCATCATCAGGGCCGTGCGGCGGATTTCGAAACTGTCGGCCAGGGACTGCTTGCCCTCGGTGGTGTTGATGACCAGC
>JANPKF010000275.1:0-8539 GCA_031425895.1 Caulobacteraceae bacterium
GCCGAGCGCGACGGCGGCGACGCCCATGGCCAGCATGCAGAAGGCCGGAAAGCGGAAGACCGCCGCGGACGACAGCGGCGGGTCGGCGTGCAGGGCCACCGAGCGTCCCTTGGGAACCAGCAGGTCCTTGACCGCGAAATCGAGGCTGCCGGTGCCGCAGAGGCCGGAGGTGCGCCAAGTATCGATGAATTCGACCTCTCCGGCCGGGAACAGCATCATGCGATGAAGAGGCTCGCCGTCGGCGTCCAGCTGCGGACCGCCCTCCCCCATCAGCACCGCGCCGCCCGCCACCCAATGGGCGTTCTGCGAGCCGCTGCCCCACTTCCAGCGGCCGGTGACCCGCCAGTGGTCGCCGGCGTCGATGGCCCGGCCCATGGGGGCGAACACACCGGCGGGCAGGGTGTTGGGGTCACCGAACACCTCGCGGGCATGGTCGGGAGACAGGCGGGCCGACATCATCGCCGTGGTGGCGGCGATCATCAGGCACCAGCCGGACGAGGCGTCGCCCTCGGCCAGGGTCTCGATGGCGCGGGCGACCGTGGCGGGGTCGGACTCATGGCCGCCGAGCTCGGCCGGGACCAGCATGCGCAGCAGCCCCGAGGCGGCCATGGCCCGGGCGAGGTCAGCCGGGAAGCGGCGGCCCTGCTCGATCTCGTCAGCGCGGGGACGGACCTGTGCGGCGAGGGTGGCGGCGGCGGCGATCGGGTCCATGGTCATCCCTTCAGCCGCCAAAGCGCCGCGAGGTTGTTGCGCTGCATGTTCGACGATCCACCGACGATGGGCATGCTGAGCAGATCGCGCACGTTGCGCTCGATGTCGTAGTCGGCGCTCAGGGCGTAGGCGCCCATGATCTTCTGGCAGGCGAGCGCGATCTCGACGCCGGTCTCGGCGATGAATAGCTTGGCCATGCTGGTCTCGGCGGCGCAGGGCTGGCCTTCATTGGCCAGATTGGCGGCGTGATAGAGCATCAGGCGGCAGGCCTCGAGTTTGGTCTTCGCATCGACCAGGGCGTGGCGGACGGCCTGGTGGCCGCTGATGACTTTTCCGAACTGCTCGCGGGTCTGGGCGTATTCCCAGGCCTCTTCCAGCGCCGCCTGGGCAAGGCCGAAGGCGCAGGCGGTGATTTCCAGCTTCTCGATATCGAGGGCCCGGCCGGCCAGCATGCCCCAGCCGCGGTTCCACTTCTCCTCGCCGCCGACAATGGCGGTGGCGGGCAGACGAACCCCGTCGAAATGGACGTCCGACGACAGGGTGTAGCGCAGGTTCACATGGTCGATCGGGGTGATGGTGACGCCGGGCGCGTTGGTCGGGATCAGAACGAAACTCAGCCCCTGACGAGCCGGCGCCTCGGAATCCGAGCGGACCAGACAGTAGATGTAGTCGGAGAAGTCGGCGCCGGTGCACCAGCGCTTGGCGCCGTCAATGACGATCTCGTCGCCCTCGCGGCGAGCGCGGGTGGTCACCGCCGACAGGTCGCCGCCGACGTCAGGTTCGGAGAGGCCGTAGGCGAAGATCAGCTCGCCCTTCGCGAGGCGCGGCAGGAGCTGCGCCTTCTGCTCAGGGGAGCCGTTCTCGAGAATGTTCATGCCGCCGTAGAAGGCGCACTGGATGAAGGGGCCGGCGAGGAAGGATCCCGCCCGGCACAGCTCCTCAATGGCGGCGACGGCGGCGAGGATGTCGGGACCGGAGCCGCCGTATTCCTCCGGCACCGTCAGGCCGCAGAGGCCCATGGCGGCCAGTTCGGCGTAGAGGTCGCGCGGAAAGGTATGGGTGCGGTCCCACTCGCGGCGCTTCTCGCGCGGCGCTTTTTCGGTGACGAAGCGCTGCAGTTGAGAACGGAGTTGGCGGACGTGGTCGGGTTCGGTGCTCACGATCCTTCTCCCGCTTGTCGGGAGAAGGTGGCCGCGAAGCGGACGGATGAGGGCAGCACCGGCCCATGAAGGTTGGCTGAGAGCAAACGGCCAGCGACAGCGCCGCCCTCATCCGACCCCCTTCGGGGGCCACCTTCTCCCGACAAGCGGGAGAAGGACTGTGACTCTTCCATCATTCCCCCGTCAGGTTGGCTTGGCGACGTTCGCGGAAGGCGTTCACCGCCTCGGCGCGGTCGGCGGTCATGTTGGACAGCATCTCGTAGGCGACGGCGGCGTCGCTGGTGCTGACGGCCAGCTGCTTCAGCGCAATGTTGGCCACGGTCTTGGTCCAGCGCACCGCCCAGCGGGGGTTGGCGAGTATCTTGCCGACGATGTCGGCGACCTTGGCGTCGAGCTCCTCGGCCGGAACCGCGTAGTTGATCAGGCCCATGCGGGCCGCCTCGTCGGCGCGCAACAGCTCGCCGGTCATCAACAGCTCCTTGGCGCGGGCGAAACCGATCAACTGCGGCCAGATCACCGCCCCGCCGTCGCCGGCCACCAGACCGACCTTGACGTGGGGATCGCCGATCTTGGCGGTCTCGTCCGCGATGATGACGTCGCAGAGCAGGGCGATGGTGGCGCCCAGACCCGCCGCCGCGCCGTTCAGCGGGCAGATGATCGGCTTTTCCATGTCGAGCAGGGTGGAGACGATGCGCTTGGCGTCATGAGCGATGGCGCGGAAGGCGGCGGGGCGTCTGATCTGTTCGTCGAACCAGTCGAAGTCGCCGCCGGCGCAGAAGGCGCGGCCCTGGCCGGTGAGGATGATAAGATCGCTGTCCTCGTCGGCCTGCAGCTCGATGAACAGGCGGGCCAGTTCGTCGTGCATGGCGGCGTCAACGGCGTTCACCGCATTGCCGGTGATGGTCACGGTCAGGATGCGGCCGTCGCGGTCGAAGCGGAAGCGGCTGTAGTTCTGGAGAAGCTGGTGGGTCATTGCGGATCCGGGCTCAGGCGGGCGAGGCGGCGGCCGAAATTCTCGCCGCGGAACAGGCCGCAGAAGGCCTCAGGCAGGGTTTCGAGCCCGTCGAATTCCTCGATGGCGATCTTCAGCGACCCATCGGCGATCCAGCCGGCCATGGTCGCCTGGGCCTCGGGGAAGCCGCGCAGGTCGTCGAACACCACCAGCCCCTCCATGCGGACGCGATGGGTGATGAAGACGGAGGTGTTCTTTATGCCGACCCGGTCGGCGGCCTCGACATTGTAGTCGGCGACCTGGCCGGAGACGACGACCCGGCCGCGCAGACGCATCATCGGCAGGACCCGGTCGATGCTTTCATTGCCGACATTGTCGAACAGGATGTCGACGCCCTTGGGACAGGCCGCCGCGATGGCCGCCGTCAGATCGGGGACGGCCTTGTAGTCGATGACCTCATCGAAGCCGGCCTCGTCTTTCAGCCAGGCGCATTTCTTCGCGCCGCCCGCCACGCCGACGACGCGAAGGCCGAGCTTCTTGCCGATCTGGCCGGCCGTGGCGCCGACAGGCCCGGCGGCCGAGGTGACCAGCAGGATCTCACCTTCCCTGGCCTGACCGAGGCGATGCATGCCGAACCAGGCGGTCATGCCGGGCACGCCCAGCACGCCGATCCAGGCGCCGAGCGGCACGCCCTTCGGCTTCCATTCGGCGGGGATCTTCTGGATGACGCCGCGACCGTCGGAAACGAGATGCTCGCGCCAGCCGCCGCCGGCGGCGAGAACATCGCCGACCGCGAAGTTCGGGTTGTTGCTCTCTTCGACCTGGGCGACCGCAAAGCCGTCGATACCCTCGCCGAGCTTCATCGCCCCGGCGTAGCTGTCGCCGCCCGAGAGGCGCGAGCGCATGCCCGGGTCGACCGAGGCCAGGATGGTGCGGGCCCGGAACTGGCCTTCGGCGAGATCGGGGAGCTCTGCTGTCTCAAGCCGGAAGTCGTCAGGCGTCGGGGCGCCGCTCACATGGCGGGCCAACACCCACCGCCTCGTCGTTACGGTCACCGAGCCTCCCATCCCGGCTCTATGGCGGCCGGCGTTGGGACGCAGCTTAGGGGGTCACACCGGGAAAGGGGAAGCACCGTTCGCTGGGCCCGCCGTGAAACAGCGGAACCCCTCACCCTTCCACGCCTTCGGCGCGGGCCCCTCCCACTCCCTCCGGGAGAGGGGTTCGTGGAGACTACTCCTCGACGATGGCCCGCATCAGGTGGACCATCTGACGGCGCAGGCCGGGCTTTTCGATACGCACGAACAGGGAGGCGATCTCCAGGCCTTCCGGGCTCATGAGGAACTCATTGATCGCCCGGTCGAAGCCAGTCTCGCCGACCGTCGCCTGTTCCTCGGGATCGCTCAACCCCTCGAAGAAGTAGGCCACCGGCGCCTGCAGGGTGGCGGCGATCTGGTAGAGCTTGGAGGCCGATACGCGGTTGGCCCCGCGCTCGTACTTCTGCACCTGCTGGAAGGTCAGGCCGAGGCTGTCGGCCAGCTGTTCCTGGGTGACGCCCAACGACTTGCGGCGCTGGCGGATGCGTCTGCCGACATGCAGATCGACTTCGGCGGGACCATCAGGGGGCATGGCCACTTCTCCAACACGACAAAAGGCGAACGATTAAAGTCGGATAGTCGACACAGGTTTCGCGTTTATTGCCGCTTCGCGGTCTGATGCGTGCCCCACGCCAAGGCGATGAGCGTAGCATAGCTCCACAGGTAGTAGGCTGTGATGACCCCTAGGGCGAAGAGTCGCGGGTCGAGCAGCTGGGTGAAGTGGGTGGCGGCAGTCAGGAGTTGGCTGGCGCAGGCGAAAATCAGCCAGCCGCGCCGCCAGTAGACGGCCATGCCCAGGAAGACGAAGAAGAGCACCACATCCAGCGCGGCGACGCCCCACTGCGGCGAGAGGATGTTGAGGCGGTCCTGCAGCAGACTGCTGGCCAGCCAGGCGACGGCGATGACGACCGCCGCGATCTTCTCGGGCCTGCCACCCTTGATGAGGGCGTAAAGGCAGACCACGCCCATGATGACGAAGCCGGCCGTGCCGGCGAAGGATTGCCACATGCTGGGGCGCCAGGGATTCGAGTTGCGCCACTGTGAGGCAATGGGTCAGGGACGCAAGCGGCGCCCTTGAGCGGGACAGTCCAGAGGGCGACCGGCGATCAACCGCGCGGCGGCTCGACCGCATTGATCAGGCGCTGGACCATCAGGGCGACTTCGTAGGCGCCGAAAAGCACGCCCCCCAGCAGAACGCTGCCGACGATCGCGATCAGCGCGATCATCGTCAGCATCTGAAGCAGCGTCAGCTCACGAATGCCCTTCCGGAGTCGGGCAAGAATGTCTCGTCCGATGTCAGCCAGGCCGTTGCGCTGAGAATCTGCACCAGCAGCTCCTGCGGCGGCAGCGACGGTTGCAGCCGCCTCAGGGCCGATATCAAGGTCGGAATGTCCGCCGCCCGGTGCGGACTGGCCAGCAGGCTCCAGGTCGATTCCAGGGCGGCCCAGCTGACGAGGAAGACGGGGCTGGAGATCGGCTGCCCCGGCTCGCTGTGCTTCGTCGATCCGGTCATTGGAAATCCCCTTGCCACTATCTCTCGGGGACTGCCTTGGCCGATCAGGGTTACCGATGGGTATGGGGATCGGATCAGATGGGTATCGGGCGCCTAGTTCATTTTCGGACTCGTAGGCCAGCAGAGCCAAGGCGGCGGCCCGCCGATTGGCCGCGCCGATGCGGGCCCTGGCGCTGTCGATGTGCTTGTCGACGGTGCTTTTGGAGATGTTCAGGAGCTGGGCGATCTCCTTGGACTGGCGGTGCTGGGCGACGAGCCGAAGACACGCCCTCTCACGCGGCGTAAGCGCTTCGAACGCAACTCGTGACAAGACGCGACGCTCCCCCATAGGTAGAAACTGTCACAAGCTTCCCGCAAAGCCAGTCGAATCAACCCGGACGCGCCGAAATTAGGCGCACCATTTCGGGTAATCAAATCAGTACTGGGGCGCCTTAGAGCCCCAGTACTGCCTTGGCCATGATGTTGCGCTGGATCTCGTTGGAGCCGCCGAAGATCGAGGTCTTGCGCATGTTGAAGTAGCCGGGGCCCGCCTTGAAGGCGAAGGCGGGACCGATCGGCAGGGCGTTACCGCCCTCCTTCGGGAAGCCGCGGAAGTAGGGCGCGCCATAGTGGTCGGCGGCCTCCAGGGTCAGTTCGGTCAGGCGCTGGCCGACCTCGGTGCCTTTTACCTTCAGCAGGCTGGCTTCCGGGCCGGGACCCTTGCCGCTGCTCTCGCCGGCCAGGGTGCGCAGCTCGGTGTACTCGAGGGCCTGCAGGTCGACTTCCAGCTCGGCGATCTTGCGGCGGAAATCGGGGTCGCTGATCAGCGGCTTGCCGTCATCGGCCAGCTGGTTGCCGGCGACTTCGCGCAGGCGTTCGATGCCGCGCTTTGAGCGGGCGACACCGGCGATGCCGGTGCGCTCATGGCCGAGCAGGTACTTGGCGACCGTCCAGCCCTTGTTCTCTTCGCCGATGCGATTCTCGACGGGGACGATGACATCGACCAGGAAGGTGTCGTTGACCTCGTGGCCGCCATCGATGGTGATGATCGGGCGGACGCTGATGCCCGGGGTCTTCATGTCGATGAGGAGGAAGGTGATCCCCTCCTGCTTCTTGGCGGTGAAGTCGGTGCGGACCAGGAAGAAGCCCCAGTCGGCGAAGTGGCCCTGCGTGGTCCAGGTCTTCTGGCCGTTGACCTTGTAGTATTCGCGGCCGTCCTCGCCGGTGAAGCGCTCGGCCTTGGTCGACAGGCCCGCGAGGTCGGAGCCCGCGCCCGGCTCGCTGTAGCCCTGGCACCACCAGATATCGCCGGCCAGCGTGGGCTTCAGCAGGTTCTCTTTCTGATCAGGGGTGCCGAAGGTGTAGAGCACCGGCCCGATCATCCCGAGGCCAAACGACGGCCCGGTGGTGTTGGCGCGGGCCAGCTCTTCGCTGAAGATGTACTTGCGCACCGCATCCCAGCCGGTGCCGCCATGCTCGACGGGCCAGGACGGCGTCAGCCAGCCCTTGTTGTAGAGAACCTTGTGCCAGGACAGGATCTCTTCCTTGTTGAGGTGCTCGCCGGTGGCCTGTTTGTCGCGGATGGCCTTGGGGAAGTTATCCTCGATCCAGCTCCGCACTTCTTTGCGGAACTCGGCGTGCTCAGGCAGGAAATCCAGGTCCATCTAAAGGCTCCCTCTAGGTCGGGCTGGACTCTGGCGGTCCGCCTCGGCAGTTTGCGCTCAAACAAGTGTTTCAACGACGATAGGGGCGCAACGCCATGGCCGCAATCAATTCCGTCACCGACCTCTCCAACGAAGGCGATGTCGCCGTCATCACCCTGAACTCACCCCCGGTGAACGCGCTGTCGTCCGGCGTGCGCGACGGCCTCTATGAAGGCTTCAAGGCCGCCATCGCCGACGAGACGGTGAAATCCATCGTCCTGATCTGCGACGGCCGCACCTTCATCGCCGGCGCCGACATCAGCGAGTTCGGCGGCGCCGCCAAGGGCGCCAGCCTGTTCGACGTCCAGAACATCATGGAAAATTCGCCCAAGGCCGTTGTCGCCGCCATCCACGGCACGGCGCTGGGCGGCGGGCTGGAAGTGGCGCTGACCGCCCACTACCGCGTCGCTGTTCCGTCCGCCAAGGTCGGCCTGCCGGAAGTGAACCTCGGCCTCCTGCCCGGGGCCGGCGGCACCCAGCGCCTGCCCCGCATCGTCGGCGCCGAAAAGGCCCTGGAGATGATGACCAGCGGCAGCCACGTGCCCGCCAAGGCGGCCAACGCCATGGGCCTGGTCGATGAGATGGTCGAAGAGGGCAAGCTGCGCGAGGGCGCGATCGCTTTCGCGAAGAAGGTCGTCGCCGAGAACTGGCCGCTCAAGAAGGTCCGTGACCGCGAAGTGAAGGCCGACCCGCAGGTCTTCGCCGACTTCCGCAAGGCCAACGCCCGCAAGTTCCGCGGCTTCAAGGCCCCCGAATCGAACATCCAGTGCATCGAGGCGGCGGTGAACCTGCCCTTCGAGGAAGGCCTTGCCGTCGAGCGTAAGCTGTTCATCGAACTGATGACCGGCCCGCAGTCGGCCGCCCAGCGCTACGTCTTCTTCGCCGAGCGCGCCGCCAACAAGATCCCGGACGTCGGTGACGATGTCGAACTGCTGCCGATCAAGAGCGTCGGTGTCATCGGCGCCGGCACCATGGGCGGCGGCATCTCGATGAACTTCCTCAACGCCGGCATCCCGGTGAAGATCGTCGAGATGAAGCAGGAGGCGCTCGACCGCGGCCTCGGCGTCATCCGCAAGAACTACGAGAACACCGCCAAGAAGGGCCGCCTGACCCAGGACGACGTCGAAAAGCGCATGGCCGCCCTGACCGGCTCGCTGGAGCTGTCCGATCTGGCCGACTGCGACCTGATCATCGAGGCCGTGTTCGAGAACATGGACATCAAGAAGGACATCTTCGGCAAGCTGGACAACATCGCCAAGCCCGGCGCCATCCTGGCCACCAACACCAGCTACCTGAACGTCGACGAGATCGCCGGCGCCACCAGCCGTCCAGAAAGCGTCATCGGCCTGCACTTCTTCTCGCCGGCCAACGTCATGCGCCTTCTGGAAATCGTGCGCGGCGACAAGACCTCCAAGCCGGTCATCGCC
>JANPKF010000276.1:0-13878 GCA_031425895.1 Caulobacteraceae bacterium
GTCATCTCGATGCCGACCACGAAGTTCTTCATCGTCTGGTCCGAAACGTCCTTCGGCGCATGGGCCGTGGCCTGGCCGAGGTTGTCGGCGGCTTCCAGCAGGTCGCGGGCGAACTTGGTGATCGCATAGGCGCGGGCGTCGTTCACCTCGCGCTCGGCTCTACGCTTGGTGTTCTCCGCGTCGGCGGCGTAGCGCAGGGCCTGGTCCTTGAGGGCGACAACCTCGGCCTTCAGGGCCTCGACTTCGCTGTCGGTCGCGCCGAAGTCGATGGTGTCGTCGTCCTGAATCTCGTTGGGGGTCGTCTCGTCGGTCATACCAGTCTCATCCGTCCATCATCTGGCCCAGCACCCTGGCGGTATAGTCCACCAACGGGATAACGCGGGCATAGTTCAATCTTGCCGGTCCGATCACGCCGATCGCGCCCAGCACCTTCTGTCGGCCCGACATATAGGGAGCCGCGATCACAGCGGAACCCGAAAGTGAGAAAAGCCGCGTTTCGGCGCCGATGAAGATGCGAACGCCCTCGGCTTCCTTCACCCCGTCGAGCAGGCCGATCAGCTGTTCCTTCTGCTCCAGGTCCTCGAACAGGCGGCGGATACGCTCCAGGTCCTCGGCCGCGCCGGCGTCGATCAGGTTGGCCTGACCGCGCACGATCAGGGCCCGGGCGTCCTCGGTCCCGCCGCCCCAGGCCGCCAGCCCGTCCTCGACCAGCCGGGAAGCCACCGCGTCCAGCTCGCGGCGAGCCAGGTCTAGCTCGCCCCGCATCTCGCCCCGCGCTTCGCCCAGCGTGCGGCCCTGCAGCCGCGAGGCCAGGAAGTTCGACGCCTCGGTGAGGGCCGACGGGGTGATGCCGGGCGGCAGGCGCATGATGCGGTTCTCGACCGCCCCGTCCTCCAGGACGATGACCACCAGCGCCCGGTCGGGGCCGAGCGCCACGAACTCCACATGCTTGACCCCGGCCTCGCGGGACGGCGTCACCACCACCCCCGCGCCACCCGCCAGCCCAGAGAGGATGGCGCTGGCTTCCTGCAGCGCCTCCTCCATCGAGCCGCCCTTGGATTTCAGACGGCCCTCGATGGCGTTGCGCTCGGCCTCGCCGACATCGCCGACCTCCAGCAGGCCATCGACGAACAGCCGCAGTCCGGCATGGGTCGGCATCCGGCCGGCGCTGATGTGCGGGGCGTTGAGCAGGCCCAAGGCGCCCAGGTCCTGCATGGTGTTGCGGATCGAGGCGGGCGAGAGATGCACCCCGCCCTTGCTGATGGTCCGCGACCCGACCGGCTCGCCGGTTTCCAGATAGCTCTCGACGATCCGCCGGAAGATGTCGCGGGCCCGGCCGTCGAGGTCCGACAGGCTGGGCGTTTGACCAATACCGGGGATCAGAGGGTTCATGGGTTTCCATATAGGGCCGGTGGACGCCGACCGCCGCATACAGGATAAGCGGCCACCTTCGGCGCGCAAGCCGCGCCCTCCGTTATTGCAGGACCGATATGCGCCCCTCGAACCGCGTCCCCGACCAGCTTCGCCAGATCACCCTGGAGACCGCCGTCAACCGCTATGCCGAGGGCAGTTGCCTGATCACCGCCGGCCACACCAAGGTGCTGGTCACCGCCAGCATCGAGACCGGCGTCCCCGGCTGGATGCGCGGCAAGGGCGCCGGCTGGGTCACGGCCGAGTACGGCATGCTGCCACGCGCCACCCACACCCGCGGCCGCCGCGAGGCCGCGGCCGGCAAGCAGTCGGGCCGCACCCAGGAAATCCAGCGCCTGATCGGCCGCTCCCTGCGCGCCGTCGTCGACATGAAGGCTCTGGGCGAGCGCCAGATCGTCCTCGACTGCGACGTCATCCAGGCTGACGGCGGCACCCGCACCGCCTCGATCACCGGCGCCTGGGTCGCCCTGCGACTGGCCACCAAATATCTGCTCGACGAAGGCGTCCTGACCACCGATCCGATCATCGACCAGGTGGCGGCGGTGTCCTGCGGCGTCTTCGAGAACGTGCCCGTGCTCGACCTTGACTACGAGGAAGACTCCGAGGCCGAGGCCGACTGCAACTTCGTCCTCACCGGCAATGGCGACATCGTCGAGATCCAGGCCACCGGCGAGAAGCGCGGTTTTACCCGGGCGGAATTCGAGAGCCTGTACGGCCTGGCGGAAAAAGGCATCGGCGAGCTGTTCGCCATGCAGCGGGCCGCCTGCGGGCTGTAGTGCGTCCTTCGACACGCCCGCTGCGCGGGCCGCTCAGGATGACGGAATGGGATGGGGCTCACAAAAGTCAGTCATGCTGAGCAGCGGCCGCAGGCCGCGTGTCGAAGCACGCGAAGGCCCTACTCCAGCTCGTCATCCCCATAATCACTCGGCCCCGGTTCGAAGCTGAGGATATCCCCCGGCTGGCACTGCAGCTCGCGGCACAGCGCATCGAGCGTCGAGAAGCGGATCGCCCTCGCCTTGCCGGTCTTCAGGATCGACAGGTTGGCGATGGTGACGCCGACGCGGTCGGCCAGTTCGGTGAGCGACATGCGGCGTTCGAGCAGAACGCGGTCGAGGCGGACGTGAATAGCCATGCTTGCCTCTATATCGTCAGTTCGGCTTCACCGCGAAGCCGTGCGCCCTCGCGGAACACCTCGGCCAGCACGAAGACGACCATGACGGAAAACCAGGTGGTCAGGCTCCAGCCGCCGTTGGCCCGGTCGATGCCGGGGGCCAGCAGGGCGACGGCGCCCCAGAATATCCACTTGCCGAGCTCCAGCCCGGCCAGGATCAGCCCGATCAGCCGCAGCCGGCCGATGTTGTCGGGATGGAAGGGATCGCCGGCGGTCAGGGTCTGGCCGATGCGGCGCAGGTTGCCGACGATGAGGTTGATGCCCGTGAAATAAAGCGATCCGGCGAACAGTCCGGCGGCCAGCACCGGGCCTCTCTGGCCAAGGTCGCCGAGTTCGGGAAGGTCGATCTTGTCGATGATGTCGCTGTTGAAGCTGAGCAACAGCATGGCGATGCCGATCAGCGCCAGCAGGCAGATCACCGCCCACAGCGCGTACCAGATGACGTCCAGAATGATCTTGAGCAGGCTCGACACCGAGCCGGGTCCCAACGTTCGCATCACCTTGACGCCCTTCAGCAGCCGCAAGTCCATGGCGGGCCTGGCCTGCAGCCCGCCGATTCCGATCCCGTCCGGGTCGGTCGACGAGCATGCCTCGGCGGCGGGCCTCACGGAAGGGCCGCCAATTACAGCGATTGGGCGACGAAGGTATAGGCGGCCAGCGGCATCACCACCACGACGGCCGTGTAGACAAGGGCGACCGCCAGGCGGTCCACGATCGACGTCACTTTTCCGAAAGTCATTTGAACAGTCCCTCTTTGATTTTGGGGAGCGGCGGAAGCGCCGTTCCATGAGTGAGGGTGTAGGGCGGCGGCGCTGTTCGTTCAAATTACATATCGTTTAACGATATTAAACTCACGTAACCTAGTTACCGGTCGTTCATGGTTCGCAGGCCATGCCTCACCCCGATGGGGAGGGAGGTTGTAGCGCTGCTTTACTTCCTCCAAGTAGGTTGAACAGACCCTCGCCGGAGATGCCCATGCGCCTGCTGCTGACCGCGACCTTCGCCCTCACCGCCATCGCCGGCGTCGGAGCCGCCTCGGCCCAGGACGGGGCCGCCCTGTTCAACGCCCAGTGCAAGAGCTGCCACAGCCTGACCGGAACCAACGGTCCGGCCGGACCAAGCCTCAAGGGCGTCTCGGGCCGCAAGCTCGCGGGCTCGCCGGGCTATGCCTATTCCAAGGCCCTGATCGCCAAGGGCGGCACCTGGACCGACACCCAGATGGACGCCTATCTGGCCGCTCCGGCCGCCTTCGCGCCGGGCACCAAGATGTTCAACAAGGTCGCCGACCCCAAGGTGCGGGCGGCCATCGTCGCCTATCTTAAGACCCAGAAGTGACCCCACGCCAATGAAGCCGAGCCTGGCCGCCCTGCTGACCGGACCGCTGCTGCTGGCCGCCTGCGCCAGCACGGACGGCGGGCCCGCGAGCCTGCCCCGGCCGATGCCGCCGGCGTCAGCGCCGACCACGACGCCGGCGACGCTTCCCCCCTCGCCCCCGAAGCCCGCCCTGGCGTCGCCCGGAACCAACGCCGACACCCTGGTCTATCGCTGCGCCGCCGGTAAGCGGTTCACCGCTGCCTGGGGCCTGCCCGGCGACCGGGTCAAGGTCACCG
Organism: Caulobacteraceae bacterium; assembly: GCA_031425895.1. Lineage (GTDB taxonomy): Bacteria > Pseudomonadota > Alphaproteobacteria > Caulobacterales > Caulobacteraceae > Caulobacter. The sequence continues at coordinate 4,213 of JANPKF010000276.1, forward strand.
CCGGCGGGACCAGCCAGGTGCTGGGACCCCGCCCCGCCGCCTCCGGCGCCCGCTATGGCGAGGGTCCGTTCCAGATCTGGGGCAAGGGTGACGAGGCCATGCTGGAAGGCTTCCCGGGCGGGCCATACAAGGGATGCCGGACCGACTGATGGACGCTTTCCCCGCCTTCTTCCCCCTCGAGGGCCGCCGTATCGTCATCGCCGGGACCGGCGAAGCCGCGGACGCCAAGGCGAGGCTGTTCGAGGGCAGCCCGGCGCAGATCGTGCGGCTGGAAGGCAGCCAGGCCTTCCTCGTCGGCGCCTATGGCGGGGCCTTGTTGGCCTTCATCACCGGCGATGACCTGTTCATACAGGCGGCGGTGGGCGCGGCGCGGGCCGCTGGTTGTCTGGTCAATGTCGTGGACCGGCCCGAACTTTGCGACTTCAACACCCCCGCCGTCATCGACCGCGGGGCCGTGGTCGCCGCCGTCGGCACTACCGGCGCCGCCCCCATGCTGGCCAGCCTGCTCCGCAACGATCTCGAGGCCCGGGTGCCCCCCGGGGCCGGCCGGGTGGCGGTCCTGCTGCGCAAACTGCAGGGTGAGATCCGCGCCGCCTATCCCGACCTCGTCGCCCGCCGCGCCTTCCTGCGCTCGGTGCTATCGGGCGAGGCGGCGGACGCGGCCATGGCCGGCGACATGCCTCGGGCCGAGGCGCTTCTTCGGGCCCATATAGGGCGCGGCGAGGGACCGATCGGGCGGTTGACCTTTGTGGCCGGGCGGGGTCCGGGCGACCTTCTGACCCTGCGGGCCTCCCGCGCCCTGGCGGAGGCCGATGTTCTCTGCGCCGACCCCGACACGGACGCCTCGGTGCTGGCCCTGGCCCGGCGCGACGCCGGCCGGCTGGGCCCCGAGCAATGTGATCCCAAGTCGCTGGCCGCCCTGGTCCGGGCCGGCCGCCAGGTCGTTCGGATCATCACCCGCGCGCCGGATGTCTCCACCCTGCGGGCGCTGGCCGCCGAGGACGTCATGGTCGAGGTCATGCTGGCGGCGCCCGGTACATGATTTCGGGAACCTGATGCTGGGCCTCACCCCTCAGGATCTCGAGGTCGTCCTGCTGTCGCTGCGTGTGGCGGCCGTCGCCACCCTGTTCGCCCTGCCGCTGGCCTTCGCCGCGGCCTACGCCCTCGCCAGGGGCCGGTTCTGGGGACGCGGCCTGCTGGACGCTCTGATCCACCTGCCTCTGGTGTTGCCGCCGGTCGCCACCGGCTACGCCCTGCTGCTGCTGCTCGGCCGCCAGGGCTTGCTGGGGGAGCCGTTGTCGAAGCTTGGGATCGTGCTGGCCTTTGACTGGACCGGCGCCGCCCTGGCCGCCGCGGTCATGGCCTTTCCCCTGATGGTCCGGCCGATGCGCCTGTCCATCGAGGCCATCGCGCCCCAGGTCGACCAGGCCGCCCGCACCCTGGGGGCAGGACCCTGGGCGCGGCTGACCCGCGTGACCCTGCCGCTGGCCCTTCCCGGCGTGGCGGCCGGAGCTGTGCTGGGTTTCGCCAAGGCGCTCGGCGAGTTCGGGGCCACCATCACCTTCGCGGCGGCGATTCCAGGCGTCAGCCTGACCCTGCCGTCAGCCATCTACCAGGCCATCCAGACGCCGGGCGCCGAGCAGCGGGCGGCCGCGCTCTGCCTGGTGGCGGCGCTGATCGCGGTGACAGCGGTCATCGGCGCGGACGCCCTGACCCGGTGGGCGTTGAAAAGGGCCGGCGGCTAAGGGAAACGGGGACACTCAGAAGTCCAGCGACCGGCCCCGGGTTTCCTTCAGGAACAGCAGCGTCGACAGCACGCTGATGCCGGTGAAGAAGATGGGATAGGCAAGACCGGCGTAGATGTTCCCCGTCGCCGCCACGATGGCGAAGGCGCTGAAGGGAACGAAGCCGCCGACCCAGCCTGTTCCGACGTGATAGGGCAGGGACAGCGCCGTGTAGCGCACGCGGGTCGGGAACATCTCGACCAGGGCCGAGGCCTGCGGCCCATAGAGGGCCGTGGCGGCGATGGTGAAGACCATCAGGACCCCGAACAGGCCCCAGAAGTTGATCCGCTCCGGATCGGCCGTCAGCGGATAGCCGGCATCGGCCAGGGCGGCTTTCAGGCGCTCCTCGACTCCGGTCTTGACCGTCCTCAGCTGGGCCTTGTCGAGGCCGCCGCCTTCGACGCTGACCACCTCGTTGTCACCGATCCTGACCCTGGCCAGGGAGCCGACCGGGGCCGCCTCGTTGTCATAGGAGATGCCGTTGTTGGCCAGGAAGCTCTTGGCGATGTCGCAGCTGGTGACGAAGGCCGTCTTGCCGACGGGGTCGAACTGCAGCGAGCAGGCGGCCGGATCGGCGATGACCACCACCGGCGTCTTGCGGGCTGCCTCGGCAAGGCCCGGGTTGGCGTACTGGGCCATCATGTGGAAACCGGGCAGGAAGGCCAGCAGGGCCAGGACCATGCCAAACCACATCACCCACTTGCGGCCGTAGCGGTCCGAGAGCCAGCCGAAGAAGACGTACATCGGGGCCGAGGCGATGGTGACCACCATCATCAGCTCGTTGACCGTCGCCGCCGGCACCTTGAGGAACTTCTCGAGGAAGACCGGGGTGTAGAAGAAGGCGCAGTACCAGACGGCGCCCTGCGCGAACATGATGGCCAGCAGGGCGATGAGGACCAGCTTGAGGTTCTTCCACTGGCCGAAGCTCTCGCGGAACGGATGTTGCGACTGCTCGCCGGCGTCCTTGAGCTTCTTGAAGCTGGGGCTTTCCGACAGCTTCATGCGCATGAAGATCGAGATGGCCAGGAGGCCCGCCGACAGCAGGAAGGGAATGCGCCAGCCCCATTTGGCGAACTCGGCCTCGCCCAGCACCGTGCGGGTGGCCAGGATGACGCCGAGGGCGCCGATCAGGCCGAGCGCCGCCGAGGACTGGATCCAGCCGGTCATCTGGCCGCGCTTGTTCGCCGGCGCATGCTCGGCGACGTAGATGGCCGCCCCGCCGTATTCGCCGCCGAGGGCCGTGCCCTGCAGGATGCGCAGGATGATCAGCAGAATGGGGGCGATGATCCCGGCCCCCTCGTAGGTCGGCAAGAGGCCGATGGCGAAGGTGGCGCCGCCCATCATGGTGACCGTAACCAGGAAGGCCGCCTTGCGCCCGACCTTGTCGCCCATCCGCCCGAAGATCAGGGCGCCAAGCGGCCGGAAGGCGAAGCCGGTGCCGAACAGGGCGAGCGCCGCGATCAGGGCGGCGGTCTCGTTCAGGCCGGTGAAGAAGACCTTGGAAATGATCCCGGCCATGCTGCCGAAGATGAAGAAGTCATACCACTCAAAGGCCGTTCCGGCCGCGCTGGCGGCCACCACCGTGGTCATGGGTGTGGTTTCTTCCGGCGCTTCCGGCGCCGCTTCAACAGTCTGGTCGGTCATACACATCCTCCCCCGAGGGTCAGCAAGGGAGGAGGTCTAGCACTGCAACCGCGCCATGCGAAAGCGCCTCAGGCGACGGCGCTTTGCGGAAGGTCGTCAGGAGAGGCCCGGTCGCCCCCAAGGTGAGCGGGCCCATCCGTAACGTCCGGTTCGACCGTAACGGATGAGGCCGGGAGGCTGGCTCAGAACCGGACCGTCGTGCTCAGCGTGGCCGACCGGGTGTCGCCCGGAACAGCCCAGCCGAAGCCGGAGTTGGAGCGGATGTTGGTGTAGTACTCTTTGTCGGTGAGGTTCTTGACGTTGAGCTGCAGCCCGACGCGGTCGTTGATGGTCCAGGTGACCGCAGCGTTGAGCAGCCAGTAGTCATCCGAGTATTTCTGCGGCGCCGCGGCGGCGGCGCGCTGGAAGCTGTATTCACCGGCGTAGTTGGCGCCGGCTCCGACCAGCCATTGCGCGTTGATCTGCCAGCTGGTCCAGACGTTGAAGGCGTGCTTCGGCGTCAGCGGGATCGGATCACCTTTCAGGAAATCAACGTCGTTCGGCGGCAGGGCCGTCGAGGCGACATTCTGCAGGATCTCGCTGTCGAGGTAGGTGTAGTTGGCGATCACCGTCCAGCCGGGCAGGATCTGGCCGCTGACGCCGACGGTGGCCCCGCGCACGCGGCTCCTGCCGTCCTGCTGCTGCACCGGGATGGCAGGGTCGTTCGAGGCCAGCCGGATCTTGCTGCGCTCGTTCTGGAAGATCGATCCGGTCAGCGACAGGCGGCCATCCATCAGGTCCCACTTGGTCCCCAGCTCCCAGATCTCGCCCTCTTCCGGATCGAGATCACAGTTCTGGGCCGTGCCGGTCAAAGCGCAGCCGCTGTTGACCGTGGCTTGAGACGGCGTGCTGACGTTGCCGTAGGCCAGGTAGATCGAGCCTTTCTCCATCGGCTTGAACACGCCGCCGATGCGGTAGGAGACCAGTTTTTCTTCGTTGCGGGCGGTCGGGGCGGTGGTGATCACCGGGCTGGCCGGCGGGGTCGGATAGGGGGCGGCGATGGTGGCCGAGGTGAACTCGCCCTCGTTGTTCTCCCAGCGGATGCCGGCGTTGATCGAGAACATCGGCGAGAACTCGATGTTGTCGAAGGCATAGATGGCCTGATTGCTCAGCTCGCCGTCGTTGCTGGCGGTCCTGATGTCGTTGACCGGGCCCGTCCAGAGATTGTTCGGGTTGGCGATGTCCATGTTCGGCAAGGCGGGATTCGGCGTCGCGCCGAGCGGGTTGCGCAGCACGTTGCCGCCCTCGAAGTCGTAGGTCTCGTTGGCGAAGGAGACGCCGATAATCAGGTTGTGCTTCACCGAGCCGGTGTTGAATTTCCAGTTTAGATCGGTCTGGCTGACGAGCTGGGTGTTGGAGGTGTCGCGCAGGTTGCCGCGCGGGCCGCTCAGGCTGTACTGGCCGGGCGTGGCGCAGACAGCGCCGGTCTGGGCGTTGAAGCCACTGGCCAGGCACCAGGTCCCCTGCGGCGGATTGACGATCAGGAACTGGTCGACCTTCAGATAGCGGCTGGTGTTGGTCAGGATCAGGGTATCGCTGAACTCGTGCCGGAACCTGAAGGTGGCGCTGTCGACCGTGATCTCCTGGGTGTCGAGATTGCGGTAGCCGTAATAGCTCGACGGATCGACGCCAGGCAGAGGTCCATTGAGGAAGGCGCCCGAGGCATAGGGCACGCCGTAGCGCGGTGTGTTTTCGTCTTCCTGGTGGAAGAGGGCGAAGGTGAACTGGGACTTGCTCCCCAGGCCGAACGTCACGGACGGGGCGATGCCCCAGCGTTCGTACTTTTCGACGTCGCGGCCGGGAACGTCGTTCTGGTGAACCATGGCGTTGATGCGGACACCGACATCACTGCCGATCAGGATGTTGCTGTCGACGGTGGCCCGCAGGTAGCTGTCGGTCCCGACGCCTGCCGCCAGGGTGGTGCGGTCGGCGCCGAATGGGCTCTTGCTGACCAGATTGATATTGCCGCCGACGCCGCCGGAGCCCGAGTAGACCCCGTTGGCGCCGTTCACGACTTCGATCTGCTGCAGGTTGAAGGTGTCGGTGCGGCTGTACTGGGCGCTGTCGCGCAAGCCGTCGGTGGTGATGTCGTTGCTGGCGCTGTAGCCGCGCAGGTTGATGCTGTCGCCATAGCCGCCCCCGCCTTCGCCGGCCCCGAAGGTGATGCCGGGGACGGTCTGCAGGACGTCGCGCAGGGTCAGCAGGTTCTGGTCGCGCAGGGTGCGCTCGGAGACCACGGTGATGGTCTGGGGGGTTTCCAGCGGTGCGGTGGTCAGCTTCGTCGAGGACGGCTTGTCCTTGGCGCCCTTGATCTCGACACCGGACACTTCAGCGCTTTCAGCGGCGTCGGCGCTGGCGGCGAGCATCGGCGATTCATCGGCGGCCAGGGCAGCGCCGGCCAGTCCCAAACCGGCCAGACCTGCGACAGCGGCGGCGCCCAGGGCGCGCTTGGCGCGGGCGCTGACGCCCACCGACTTGATCGAACTCATTGGTGTCTATCCCCAGACTTGAAACTCACCGACCGCGACGTCTCGCCGCACGCGATTGCGACTCGTTATTAATCGCACCATTGCAGACCCGCAATGAGAATCGTTCTCAAAAACACTTTCGTTTGACTCGTCGCGCCCGAAGGGGTCGAAGCGCGGCATGAAACAGACCTTCGATGTGGTTGTGATCGGCGCGGGCGCGGCCGGGATGCTGTGTGCGATCGAGGCGGGTAAACGCGGGCGGTCGGTGCTGGTCCTCGACCATGCCGCGGCGGCCGGCGAGAAAATCCGCATCAGTGGCGGCGGCCGCTGCAACTTCACCAACCTGGAAGGGGCCCGCGCCGACCGTTACCTGTCGGCCAACCCGCACTTCTGCAAGTCGGTGCTCAGCCGCTACACGCCGCGCGACTTCATCGCCCTGGTCGATCGTCACGGCATCGCCTGGCACGAGAAGACGCTGGGCCAGCTGTTCTGTGATGACTCGGCCAAGGACATCATCGCCATGCTGCTGAGCGAGATGAAGGCGGCCGGGGCCGTCCTTCGTCTGAGCACGGAGGTCGATCGCATCGAGCAGACGGACAGCGGCTTCGAGGTCGCCATCGGCGGCGCGCGGATCGCCTGTGAGAGCCTGGTGGTCGCCTGCGGCGGCAAGTCGATCCCGAAGATGGGCGCCAGCGGCTTCGGCTATGAAATCGCCCGTCAGTTCGACGTGGCCGTTCTGGACACGCGGCCCGCCCTGGTGCCGCTGACCTATGCGGTGCAGGTTCTGGAACAGCTGAAGCCCCTGATTGGGGTGGCCGTGCCGCAGGCGGTCGTGCAGGGCGGCAAGGGGTCGTTCGAAGAGGACATCCTTTTCACGCACCGGGGCCTGTCGGGCCCGGCGGTGCTGCAGGTGTCGTCCTACTGGCGCGAGGGCGAGGAGATCATCGTCAATTTCGCGCCTGAACTGGACGCCCTGGACTTCCTGAAGACGGCCAAGCGCGACCATCCGAAGACGGCGCTGCACACTGTTCTGGGCTGGAAGCTGCCCCGGGCTCTGGCCACGCTGATCGCCGCCGACCACGGCGTGCCCGGCAACATGGCGGACCAGCCGGACAAGGCCCTCAAGGCCGTCGCCGGAATGGTCAATGCCTGGCGCACCAAGCCCGTCGGCTCCGAGGGCTATCGCACCGCAGAAGTCACGCTTGGCGGCGTCGATACGAGGGCTCTGGACCAGAAGACGATGGCCGCCCGGGGCGTTCCCGGCCTCTACTTCATCGGCGAGGTGGTCGACGTCACCGGCTGGCTTGGCGGCTATAACTTCCAGTGGGCCTGGTCGTCGGGGTTTGTTGCGGGCCAGGCTGTGTGATGGAGGGCCTGGCGCTGTGGATTTTCATCACCGGCTGCCTCCTTCTGTTGGCCCGCTTCCTGTTCAACGCCGTCCTTCTGGATGATCTGCGGCACCTGGAAGAGACCGGGCAGCTAAAAGCCCGATCTTCTGAGCCGAAAATGGTTGAGCGCTCCAGCTTCCTGGAAAGCGTACTGACGCCACCCTGGATCAGTCCGGAGGCGCGCCATCTGCCGATATATCGAGCCGTAAGAGTCTGCGGCTGGGCAGGCGCAGCCCTTTGTCTTGTCGCCGCCGGACTCTCGATCCTGCCGAACTAGTTCGCGATCTCCCGAGCGTCATAGGCGCCCTCCGGTTTTGCGCCTTTGCCGGCCAGCACCTCAAGGGTCTGCCGATAGGAAGGCCCGCCCGAGAGATCGAAGGTGGTCCCGATCCCGACCCCGACGCCGGAGCGATAGCCACCCGAGCCGCCGCCGATACCGATGCTGGTTCCGCCACCGCGCGAGCCGGTGCGGTCTCCCATCCGGTCGACGACCCGAAACCAGTCGTAGCCGTCGCGAACCACAACCTCGGCGGCCCGGCGCAGGGCCAGGTCGGCGACCTGTTCCGGCGGGGCCCCGGGTCCGCCCTGGAAGCTGACCCTGTATCGCCCGCTCTCGATCCGGTAGTCACTGAACCCGACGCTCCGGGGATCGGCCTGTGGCCCATAGGTGGTGGGGGTGGCGCAGGCGGCCAGGGACCCGGCAAGGGTCAGGGCGGCAAGGGCGCTGAAGATCGGACGCATGTTGGTTCTCCTGGCCATGGAAACCACACTCGCGGCCGCCAAGTTCCGGTCGTCGCATTGCCGACGCAGGCCGCCGGGTCTAAGCGAACGCCGTCAATCCAAGGGGCGCGCGCATGACCTTCACCCTCACCCCCGTCGCCACGGTCCGCGGCGGCCGCGCCGAAGCCATCGACGACGATTGGGGCCGGAGCCGCGCGCGCCTGGTGCTTGCCGAGCATCTGCCGGAAGACAGCCTTGCCGGCTTGGCCGACTTTTCCCACGCCGAGATCATCTTCGTCTTCGACAAGGTGACCGACGACAAGATCGTCAGCGGCGCCCGCCGGCCGCGCGGCAACCCCGATTGGCCGCTGGTCGGCATCTTCGCGCAGCGCGGCAAGAACCGGCCGAACAGGCTCGGCGTCACCGTCTGTTCGATCGTCGCCGTCGAGGGCCGCGAAGTCATCGTCGAAGGGCTGGACGCCATCGACGGCACCCCGGTGCTGGACATCAAGCCGGTGCTGTCGGGCTTCCTGCCCCGGGGCGAGGTGCGCGAGCCCGGCTGGGCCCGCGAAATCATGGAGGCCTACTGGTGAGGCGACCCCTCGATGGCGTTCGCGTCCTGACCTTGGAGCATTTCGGGGCCGGGCCCTACGCCACCCTGCTGATGGCTGAGCTGGGGGCCGAGGTGATCAAGGTCGAGTCGGTAGAGCTGGGCGGGGACGCCTCGCGGCCGACCGGGCCCTATCTGCTGGGCGAGGACGACAGTCAGTATTTCCAGACCTTTTCGCGCCACAAGAAGAGCGTGGCCCTCGATATCAAGGCCGAGCGAGAGACGTTCGAGCGGCTGGTGAAGTCGGCCGAGGTGGTCGTCAACAACCTGCGCGGCGACCAGCCGGCCAAGCTGGGCCTTACCTATGAAGCCCTCAAAGGGGTGAACCCGGCGATCGTTTGCGGCAGCCTCTCGGCCTACGGCCGGGGAAACAGCCGCGAGGCCTGGCCGGGCTACGACTATCCGATGCAGGCCGAGTGTGGACTGATGAGCCTGACCGGCGAGCCGGACGGGCCACCCTCGCGGATGGGGGTCTCGATCATCGACTTCATGAGTGGGGCGACCTTCGCCTTCGCGGTGGTCAGCGCCCTGCTGTCGGCGCGGACGACCGGTGTGGGCTGCGATGTCGACGTCAGCCTGTTCGACGTGGCGCTGCACCAACTCAGCTATCCCGCTGTCTGGGCGATGAACGAGGACCATGCCACCACCCGCCTGCCGGCCGGCGCCCACCCGTCGCTGGCCCCGGTGCAGCGGGTGAAGACCGCAGACGGCTATGGCCAGCTGATGTGCATGACGCAGAAATTCTGGCTGGAACTGTGTGCGCTGGCGCAGCGGCCGGACCTGGCGGCCGATGCGAGGTTCACAGACCTCGCCGCCCGGCGGAGCAATCTCGCCGCCCTGACACAGGCGATCGACACCCTGTTCGAGACCCGCACCAACGCCGAATGGACCGCCCTGTTGGCCGGGCGTGTGCCGTTCGGGCCGGTGAACGACGTTTTCCAGGCGCTCGACAACCCGTTCGTGGCCGAGGTTGGGATGCGCGATGTGATCGCCCATCCGGACCGGCCGCAGGG
>JANPKF010000277.1:0-3513 GCA_031425895.1 Caulobacteraceae bacterium
CGAGGTCTGGCCGCATCTGCTGAAGCGGTTCCCGGACCTCGGCGCCATCACCGCCGTCGACATCTCCTCGGGCATGCACAGGCGGGCGCTGGAGCGGCTGCACGCAATGCGGGCTCACAAAATCGCCTTCATCGAGGACGACCTGCTGGCCAGCGACCTGGCCTCCGAAAGCGCCGACTTCGTGATCGCAAGCTTCGGGCTGAAGACCTTCAATCCCGAGCAGCATGGGCGGCTGGCGAAGCTGACGGCGCGGGTGCTTAAGCCGGGCGGGGTGTTTTCCATGGTCGAGGCCTCGGATCCCAAGGGGTGGTGGCTGCGGCCGCTGTACCGGCTGCACCTGCTGGTCGTGCTGCCGCTGATCGAGCGGCTCTTCCTGCGTGGCGCGCAGGATTTTGCGATGATCGGGACCTACAGCAGCAACTTCGGGGACGCATCCGGACTGGCTGAGATGATGCGGGCCGAGGGGCTGGAGGTCACCTATCACCGGCTGTTCTTCGGCTGCGCTACGGCGGTGACCGGTCGCAAGCGCTAGCGAAGCGGGGACCAGTATAGCACGGCGGCGTGCGGTCGACAGGAATTTAAGGTCAATAAATCAATTAGATACATGGCCATTCGCCCAACCATTTGACGACATCCGCCGACCAGAAAGACGACAAAAAGGCACCCGCGAGACCACACAAACCAGCCCGAAATTCAACCGACCGGACGCCGACTGGAGTCAGTGACCGACAGCCGGTGCGCTCAGAGCCCCTAAGCGCGATGAATATGTCTAGACATATTCATCAGAGCCGCCGTCAAGCCTCTTGTCCACAGGCCGCGACCGGTTCTCCCCCGCCCTGCCCCGCCCCTGCGGTGACCGCCGCGCGGGGGCTTGCTAGAACCCCTGCCGTGACCGCCGCCCAGTTCCGACTGCCGTTCGAGCCCGCGACCAGCTGGACGCGTGACGCCTTCGTGCTGTCCGACGCCAATCGCTCGGCGGTGATGGCTCTCGACGATTGGGCCAGCCTGGGGCGCGGCGCCCTGGCCCTGATCGGTCCGGCCGGCAGCGGCAAGACCCACCTGGCCCAGACCTGGGCCGACGCCAACGGCGCCCAGCTGGTCTTCCCGGGGCGCACGCCGGGCCTGGACGGCTCCGGCCCCATCCTCATCGAGGATGCCGACCTTCTGGGACAGGACGAGGCCGTCTTCCATCTGCTCAACCAGGCCCAGGCCGGCCGCGCCGTGCTGCTGACCGGCCGCGAGCGACCTCTGGCCTGGCCGACGGCCCTGGCCGACCTGCGCTCGCGCTACAACGCCCTGGCCGTGGCCGAGATCGACCCGCCGGACGACGCCCAGCTGCGCGCGGTGCTGGAGGCCCTGTTCAAGGCCCGCCACATCAAGCCGGACGACGATCTCTATCCCTACCTGCTGAGCCGCATGGAGCGTTCGGTGACGGCGGCCCGCATCCTGGCGGCGAAGATGGATGAGGCGGCGGCGTCACGCGGGCGGGCGATCAACCGGGCGCTGGCCCGGGAACTGCTGGACGAGACCTCGGACCTGTTCGAGGAGGTCTAGGACCTATCGACATTCAGCTCATTTCTATCCCGCTCATCCCGGCGAAACGGAGTTCGGCGCAAGCCAATGCCGGGACCCAGCCGCGTGATCTCGATGGCAGGCTTTCGTGCCCTTGGGTACGGTTGTGATCGCCGAAAGCAGGACCGCGCCGTGCCTACAGGCACGAGTCCTGGCCAGCGGAGCCATAAGAACTGGGTCCCGGCATTGGCTTCGCCGCCCTTCGGGTCGCCGGGATGAGCGGAATTTTGGGTTGGAACCTGAATGTTGATTGGCCCTGGGGCCCGGTCCAACATCCCGAGGATACCGCCCTGGGGAGATCGCCGGATTTGGCGGGAACGGGACGCGCTCGGTTGAAACTGTCACGACCATGCGCCAAAGGTCGCCGAAACCGCCTATAGAGTCCCGATGCCCCGAACCGCGACCGCCAGCGCACCCAAGAAAAGCCCCACGGCCCTCCGGGACCTGACCCTCGACGAGACCCTGCTGGCCTCGCCGGAGCGGTTCTTCAATCGCGAGATCTCATGGCTGGCCTTCAACAGGCGGGTGCTGGAAGAGGCTGAAAACCAGCGCCACCCGCTGCTTGAGCGGCTGCGCTTTCTGTCGATCAGCGCCAACAACCTCGATGAATTCTACATGGTCCGGGTGGCCGGCCTGAAGGGCCAGGTCCGTGAGGGCGTGCGCAAGGTCAGCCTCGACGGCCTGACCCCCATCGAACAGCTGGACCGCCTCAACGCCGCCGCCTCGGTGCTGATGGACGACCAGCAGCGGATCTGGCGGAGCCTGCGGGCGGAACTTGGTCACGAAGGCTTGCGCCTGCTTGACGCCCGCGACGTCATGGCGGTCGATCTTCCGGCGGCGCTCGAGGTCTTCCAGAACAAGCTGTTTCCGGTCCTTACGCCCCTGGCCATCGACCCGGCCCACCCCTTCCCCTTCATTCCGAACCTCGGCTTCTGCCTTGGGCTGAAGATGCGGCGGGCCGACGGCAAGCTGTTGTTCGCCCTGGTGCCGGTGCCCCAGCAGGTCAAGCGGTTCTGGGAGCTGCCCGGCCCGGCCCGGCGCAAGGAGCGGCGGTTCATCGCCCTCGAAAGCCTGATCATCCTGTTCCTCGACCAGCTGTTCCCCGGCTACACCGTCGAGGGGCGCGGCCTGTTCCGGGTGATCCGCGACAGCGACATCGAGATCGAGGAAGAGGCCGAAGACCTGGTCCTGGAGTTCGAGACCCAGCTGAAGCGCCGCCGCATGGGCGAGGTGGTGCGGGTCAAGGTCCAGACCACCATGCCCGACGATCTGCGCGAGTTCATTCTCGACGGCCTGGACGCGCGGCCCGACGACGTGGTGCTGATCGACGGCAAGCTGGGCCTGGCCGCCATGTCGGAGATGATTCCGAAGGACCGCGCCGACCTGAAATTCCCGCCCTTCGTGGCCCGTTTCCCCGAACGCATCCGCGACCATGCCGGCGACTGTTTCGCCGCCATCCGCGAGAAGGACATCCTGGTCCACCATCCGTTCGAGAGCTTCGACGTGGTCGTCCAGTTCCTGCGCCAGGCGGCCCGCGATCCGCAGGTTCTGGCCATCAAGCAGACCCTGTACCGCACCAGCCAGGACAGCCCGATCATCGCCGCCCTGATCGAGGCGGCGGAGAATGGCAAGAACGTCACCGCCCTGGTCGAGATCAAGGCCAGGTTCGACGAGGAGAACAACCTGCGCTGGGCCAAGGACCTGGAGAAGGTCGGGGTCCATGTCGTGTTCGGCTTTGTGGAGTACAAGACCCACGCCAAGCTCAGCCTGGTGGTGCGCCGCGAGGGCGAGACCCTGCGCACCTACTGCCACTTCGGCACCGGCAACTACCACCCGGTCACGGCGCGGGTTTACACCGACCTCAGCCTGTTCAGCTGCGATCCCATGCTGGGCCGCGACGCCTCGCGGGTGTTCAACTACATCACCGGCTACGCCCAGCCC
>JANPKF010000278.1:0-1998 GCA_031425895.1 Caulobacteraceae bacterium
CGCGACCGCTACGCCGCCCAGCCGGGGGCCTATCCGCAGGCCTATACCAAGCCCTAGAGAGCAGCCTTCGAGGAGCGATCAGCCATGCGCCAGCGCCAGATCGCCCTCGTCGGCGCCGACCTCGCCGCCTGCGCCGCCGACATCGAGGCGGTGCTGGGCGTCAGCCATCCCTATGACGACCCCGGCGTCGGGAACTACGGGCTGCGCAATGGCGTCTGGGCGGTCGGCCAGACCTTCCTTGAGGTGGTGTCGCCCAAGCAGGAGGGCACCACCGCCGGCCGCCTGATCGAGAAGCGCGGCGGCGATGGCGGCTACATGGTCATCCTGCAGGTCCGCGACCTTGTCGCCGCCCGCGCCACGGCCGCCGACGCCGGCGCCCGCATTGTCGACCAGATCGACCGCGATGGCGTCGCCGCCACCCATTATCACCCCCGCGATGTCGGCGGCGGGATCCTCTCCATCGACTGGATGGATCCCTGGGAGCGCTGGGAATGGGGTGGCCCGGGCTGGGAAGCCAACGCGCGGCCGGGCCAGGCGATCGTCGGGGCGGAGCTGCAGGCGAATGATCCGGCCGCGATGGCGGCGCGCTGGGGCGAGGTGCTGGGCAGGCCGGTCGAACGCAGCGGCGGCGTCTGGCGCATCGCCCTGGACGGCGGCGAGATCCGCTTTGTCCCGCTGGCGGATGACCGCGGCGAAGGCCTGCGCGGCTTCGATGTCGCCATGCCGGCGGCCGACGCCGTGCGCGCCTCGGCGCAAGGGCGGGGGCTGATCGACGCGGATGGCGAAGTCGTCCTCTGCGGGACCCGGGTCTATCTGAAATCAGCGGTCTGAGATCGCGGCGCCCACACCATTGCGCGCGACGACATGTCAGCCCATTAGTCCCCTCCCGAATCGCCTAGACTCCCCAGCGTAATGTCCAAGCCCGAGCCGCTCCCCTCCCTCTTCGACGATGCCCTGAACCCGCCGGCCGCCCCGCCGCTGGCGACGCCGCACGAGCCCGTGCCCAAGGCCCAGCCGAAGCCGGCGCTCGCCCCCCAATCCACGAGTGGAAAGGGCGGCGATTACAACGCCAGCAGCATCGAGGTGCTCGAAGGCCTGGAACCGGTGCGCATGCGCCCGGGCATGTATATCGGCGGCACCGACGAGCGGGCCCTGCACCACCTGTTCGCCGAAGTGCTCGACAACAGCATGGACGAGGCCGTCGCCGGCCACGCCAAGCTGATCGAGGTCAGCCTCGACGCCGAGGGCGCCCTGACCGTGCGCGACGACGGCCGCGGCATCCCGATCGACGCCCACCCCAAGTATCCGGGCAAATCGGCGCTGGAAGTCATCATGACCATCCTGCACTCGGGCGGGAAGTTCAGCGGCAAGGCCTACGAGACCTCCGGCGGCCTGCACGGGGTCGGCGTCTCGGTGGTCAACGCCCTTAGCGAGCGGGTCGAGGTCACCGTCTGGAAGGACGGGTTCGAGCACCGTCAGGTGTTCTCGCGCGGCAAGCCGCTGGGCAAGCTCGAACAGCTGGCCCCCAGCCGCAAACGCGGCACGGCCATCAAGTTCATCCCCGACCCGGTGATCTTCGGGGAGGGCGTCGCCTTCAAGCCGGCACGGCTCTACCGCATGGCCCGGTCGAAGGCCTATCTGTTCCGCGGCGTGACCATCAAATGGTCCTGCGACCCCAGCCGCATCCAGGACAAGACGCTTCCAGAGGCCACCTTCCACTTCCCCAACGGCCTCGCCGACTTCCTGGCCGAGCGCACCCAAGGCATCAACACCGTGACGCCGGCGCCCTTCACCGGCCGCATCGAGCGCACGGGCGAGGCGGGCGCCGTCGAATGGGCGGTGACCTGGACGCCGCAGGGCTTCGGCGAGGCCGACGGCTTCGTGCAATCCTACTGCAACACCGTGCCGACCCCCGAGGGCGGCACCCACGAGAGCGGCTTCCGCGCCGCCCTGACCCGCGGCCTCAAGGCCTACGGTGAACTGGCCGGCGAGAAGCGG
>JANPKF010000279.1:0-3944 GCA_031425895.1 Caulobacteraceae bacterium
CCCGAGACCACAGGCGGCCAGGACATGGTCGCGCAGGCAGTGGCCGTCCTCCAGCAGGATCAGCTCGTCGCCGTCCAGGGAAGCCGGGCTGATGCTGGCCTGGCTGGCCATGGCGTGGCTGGTCGGCACGGCCGCCAACAGTTCATCGTCGACCACATGGGCCCAGTCGAGACCGGCCATGTCGTAAGGCAGGGCGATCAGGGCGGCATCGAGGGCGCCGGACTTCAGGGCGGTGATCAGCCGGCTGGTCAGGTCCTCGCGCAGGAACAGGCGCAGCTTGGGAAAGCGGGCGCGCATGACCGGCAAAGCCTTGGGCAGCAGGAAGGGGGCGATGGTCGGGATGACGCCCAGGCGGAAGCGGCCGGCCAGCGGCAGGCCGGCGCTCTGCGACGCCTGCACAAGGTCTTCGGCCCCGGCCAACAGGTCGCGGGCCCGGCGGGCGGCCTCCTCGCCGGCGGCGGTGAGGATGACCCCGGACCGGGCGCGGTCAACGACCGGCGCGCCGATGATCCTCTCCAGCTCGGCGATGCCGGCCGACAGCGTGGGCTGGGTGACGTGGGCGGCCTCGGCGGCGCGGCTGAAACTGCCGTGTTCGGCGAGGAGCTTGAGGTACTGGAGTTGGCGGAGGGTGGGGAGCATTTCTCTATCATAGAATAAATCTATATTACTGGCAAATTCTATTGATTGGCTATTGGGCGAGCCGGTCCCTATTTCCCCCCTGTCGCCGACGCACTCCCCTGCCCGGCGCCTTCATCGACTCGATCATCTTTTTCCATGCGAGGGATACGCAATGCTTGGTGTTGGCCAGAAACTGCCTGAGTTCAAAGTCGTCGGCGTGAAGCCGAAGTTCAACCGCCACGAAGAGAACGGCGAGAGCGCCTTCGAAACCGTGACCAACGAAAGCTTCCCGGGCAAGTGGAAGGTCATCTTCTTCTACCCGAAGGATTTCACCTTCGTCTGCCCGACCGAAATCGCCGAGTTCGCCCGCCTGAACCGCGAGTTCGAAGACCGTGACACCGTCGTCCTCGGCGGTTCGACCGACAACGAGCACAGCAAGCTGGGCTGGCGCCGGGAGCACCCGGACCTGACCGGTCTGCCGATGTGGAACTTCGCCGACAACGGCGGCAAGTTCGCCCGCGCCCTCGGCGTTCTGGACGAAGAAGAAGGCGTCGCCCAGCGCGCCACCTTCGTGGTCGATCCGCACAACGTCGTGCAGCACGTCTACGTCACCAACCTGAACGTCGGCCGCGCGCCGGCCGACACCCTGCGGGTCCTCGACGCCCTGCAGACCGACGAGCTGTGCCCGTGCAACCGCGCGGTCGGCGGCGACGTGCTGCAGCTGGCCGCCGAATAGGCAGCCGCACCAGATCAGCGGTTCCACGTCCCTCAGGAACCGCTGCGCCGGGGCTCCCCTGCCCCGTCCCTCCCCCTTTGTGGGCGGGGGAGACCCCGGCCCCCTTTTCATTCCAGATTTGAACGGACCTCACCGATGTCGATCGACACCGTGCGCGATGCGCTGCCCGCCTATGCCAAGGACCTGAGCCTCAACCTGTCGTCGCTGTCGTCCGAGACCCTGCTGACCGACCAGCAGAAGTGGGGCGCCTTCGTCGCCTCCGCCCACGCGGTGGGTCAACCGGTCGTCGTCAAGGGCCTGGAAGCCGCCGCCCGCGCCGCCGGCCTGAGCGAGGAGGCGCTGACCGCCGCCAAGGCCGCCGCCGCCATCATGGGCATGAACAATGTCTACTACCGCTCCCTGCACCTGATGAAGAACAAGGAGTACGGGACCCTGCCGGCCAAGCTGCGGATGAACCTGCTGGCCAACCCGGGCGTCGAGAAGGTCGATTTCGAGCTGTGGTCGACGGCCGTGTCGGCGATCAACGGCTGCGGCATGTGCCTGGACGCCCACGAAGCCGAGCTGAAGAAGCACGGGGTTCCGAACACCTCGGTGCAGGCGGCGCTTCGCATTGCGTCCGTGGTCAATGCGGTGAGCCGCGTGATCGTCAGCGAGGCAGCGGCGGCAGCCTAAGGCAAAGGCCGGAGTGGTAGTAGCTCTCCGCCCTTTGGGTGGAGAGCAAACACTCACTGACTCGCTAGGTCGGTTTCCCCGTCTCCACGAAGCTCTTCAACCGCGTCAGCTGCCCGACGACCACGCCATCGATCCCCGGCGCCGCCCGCAGCTGCGCGGCGCTGAAGCCGCCGGCGTTAAAGCGCAGGACCACCGTCGTCTTGCCGCCCTCGGCCGGCTTCAGCTCGAACGTCAAAACCGCCGCCACGCCCCAGTCCTGCATCGGGCCCAGCGGCGCCGACAGGCGGACGAGCTCGCCCGGCATGGCCATCACCACCTCGCCATGCTTCACCCCGCCGCCGGGCAGGCTCTCGCAGAAGCAGCCGCCGGGCCTCAGCTCCAGAGTCATCTTGCCGCCGTAGCTGTGAGCCGGATCCCACCAGGACCCGATCTGGCCGATCGCCGCGTAGACCTTGTCAGGCGCGGCATCGACGACGACCGAACTCTCGAGCTCCAGCCGGCCTTCGGCGGCGGACTTCACGGCCGCCGATGCCGCGCCGGCCTGGCCGGTCAGGGCTACAGCCATGGCGGCCGCTAACAGAACGCGCATGATCCCCTCCATCGAACGGTGGTCAGCTAACGCTCTCTTGAACGATCAATCAAGCCGCTTCGAAATCCAGCGGCGCGCCCCAGAAGCTCTGCACCAGGCCGTTCTGACGACCGGGAGTCCCGGTCGTCAGGAAACGGCGCAGGCCAGAACGGCCCTGATCCAGCGCAGGATGGCGCTCCAGATAGAGCGCCAGCGCATCGGCGGTGGCCCCCGGCTGATGGATCAGCGGCGTCCCGGGCGGCATGGCCGCGCGGAACAGGTCGGCGACCATCTCGTAGTGGGTGCAGCCGAGGATGGCGCGGTCCGGATAGCGGCCGACCCGGCGCTTGAGGTTCTCGACGTGGGTCTGGACCTCCTTGGCCAGGTCCACAGGCCCGGCGCCGTCCTCGATCATCCGGGCCAGGTTCGGGCAGGGTTCGGAGAAGACGGCCAGGTCCTGCTAGCGCTTGTCGATCTCGATCTCGAAGACTCGGCTGCTGGCCGTGCCCGGCGTCGAGAACACGCCCAGGATATCGAGCTTCTCGATTTTGTCGCCGCGCCGTTCGGCCTCGTGCTCCCACGGCAGGCCGGTGGCCGCCTCGATGGTCGGCACGATGATGCCCAGCACGTTGAGCGCCCGGCCCGTTTCCTTGCGATAGCCGGGCAGCCAGGTCTGCTGCAGACGGCGAAGCGCGATGGCGCTGGCGGTGTTGCAGGCCAGGACGACCAGCGAGGCGCCGGCCTCGAACAGGCGGATACAGCCGGCCTTGGTCAGCTCGACCACCTCCTCGCCGGGCCGCCCGCCATAGGGGGCGTTCGCCTGGTCCGCCAGGTAGATGAAGTCTGCGTGCGGGAGCCGCTCCACCAGGGTGCGGTGCACGGTCAATCCTCCGACGCCGGAGTCGAAAACGCCTATGGCCATACCTTGCGGTTTAGGCCGGTGGGCGCGCCTTGGGAAGCCATAGCGGTATTGGGCGAAATACGGCCGAATGACGGCCATAAATTCCTGTTGACGCCGGGCATTACGGGCGTAGTCTCATCTCATGGCCAGAGAACCCGTCCAGATCACCAGCGCCGAAAGTCAGGTCATGGAGGCCCTTTGGCGAAAGGGCCCCTGCACCGCCGACGAGCTCGTCGCCGAGGTCAAGCAGGCCCAGGACTGGGGCGACGCCACGGTCAAGACGCTGATCAATCGCCTTTTGAAGAAGTCCGTCATCCAGTCGGAGCGTACCGGCGGACGCCACCAGTACCGGCCGCTGGTGCAGCGCGAGGACTATGTCACGTCCGAGAGCCAGGGCCTGCTGGACCGCCTGTTCGACGGCGAGCTGGCCCCGCTGATTTCCCACTTCG
>JANPKF010000280.1:0-2402 GCA_031425895.1 Caulobacteraceae bacterium
CCGGCCTGAAGAACTTCAAGTGGGACGAGATCAAGCCGCAGGTCCACCACATCGAATTCCCCGATGGCAAGAAGATCATCCTGCTGTCGGAAGGCCGCCTGGTGAACCTGGGCAACGCCACGGGTCACCCGAGCTTCGTGATGAGCGCCAGCTTCACCAACCAGACGCTCGCGCAACTGGAGCTGTGGACCAACCGGGCCAGGTACGAGAACCAGGTCTACGTCCTGCCCAAGCACCTCGACGAGAAGGTGGCGATGCTGCACCTGGCCAAGCTGGGCGCCAAGCTGACGACCCTCAAGAAGGAACAGGCCGACTACATCGGCGTGCCGGAAGCCGGTCCGTTCAAGCCGGACCACTACCGCTACTAAACCTGCGCGAGCAGCGAACGATCAGGGGCGGGTCCGCGAGGATCCGCCCTTTTTCGTTGCGGCCCCTATTGGCCGTAGCGCGCCGCTGTCGCCTCCGCTAAGGCCTTCGCCATGCCCATGGCGCTCCTCCTCTCCAGCCACGTTGCAGGCAGCCGCGTCGGCGGTTCGGCCCAGGCGCTGGCGCTGGCCAATTTCAAGATCGATCCGGTGCACATCCCTACCGTGCTCTACGGCCGCCACCCCGGCTGGGGCGCGCCGGGCGGGGCGCAGGTGCCGATCGAGGCGTTCGAGGGCATGCTGGACGGGGTCGAGGCCAACGGGCTGTTTAGCCAGATCGATCTGGTCATCACCGGCTATTTCGCCTCCGTCGAACAGGTGCGGGCCGCAGGGCGCGCCATTGAAGCCGTGCGCGCCGCGCCGCGGGACGGGCCTATGGTCTGCAAACCCTACATCGTCGTCGATCTGGTGATGGGTGACGCCGGCAAGGGCCTCTACGTCGGGGTCGATGTGGCGCGGGCCATCCAGGACGATCTCGTCCCGCTCGCCGACCTGATCACCCCCAATGCCTGGGAACTGCAGCGGATGTCGTCGCTGGACGTCCGCGATCCGGCCTCGGCCGTGCGGGCGGCGCGCAGCATGGGCCGGCCAGCGCTGGTCTCCTCGGTGATGCGCGGCGGCGAGATCGGCGTCGTCTTCGCAGACAAGCGCGAGGCCTGGCTGGCCGCCCACCAGAAGCTGGACAATGTTCCCAGCGGCACAGGCGACCTGCTGGCCGCCCTGTTCGCCGCCGCCATGCTGGAAGGCCAGACGCCGTCCTACGGTCTGGCGCGGGCGGTCGGAGGACTGGCCGAAACCGTGGCGGCGGCCGGTATCTGGCAGTCGCCGGAGCTGCCGATCGTGGCCATGGGCGCCAAGATCAAGAACGCCAGCCCGACCGTCCGCATGGAGCGCCTGGCGTGACCCCTGATATCCACGGCCACTGCGACGTCGCCTTCTCGGCCGTCTGGGAGGCCTTCGAGGCCAACTTCGCCGAGGGGCTCGAGCTCGGCGCCCGTTTCAGCCTGGTCTGCGAAGGCGAAGTGGTCGCTGACCTGTGGGCCGGACATGCCGACAAGGCCCAGACGCGGGCCTTCGACGACCGCACCCTGACCATGGTCTATTCGACCACCAAGGCGGTGGCGGCGACGATGATCGCCCGCCTGGTCGAGCAGGGCAAACTGCGCTTCGACCAGCCGGTGGCCGAGATCTGGCCGGAATTCGCCGCCAACGGCAAGGGCGCGATCACGGTGGCCCAGGTGCTGTCGCACCAGGCGGGCCTGCCGGGCTTTGTCGAGCAGATGGACCCCGGCCTCTGGTTCGATCCGCCGGCCATCGCCGCCAAGCTGGCCGCCATGGCCCCGATGTGGCCGCCGGGCAGCGCCAGCGGCTATCACGCCCTGACCGTCGGCTATCTGACGGGCGAGATCTTCCGGCGGGTCGACGGCCGCAGCCTGGGGAGCGCGCTGAAGGCCGACATCTGCGATCCGGCCGGGCTTGATCTGTGGATCGGCCTGCCCGACTCCGAGCACGACCGCACCGCCGAGTTCAAGCCGCCGACGGCCTTGCCGGCCTTCGGTGAGACCACCGACCCCAAGAAGGCCGCCTTCCTGAGCCCTTGGGCGGCCCCGAACGGGCGCGGTCCGGAATGGCGGCGGCTGGAAGTGCCGTCGGCCAATGGCCATGCCACGGCCGAGGCGCTGGCAAAATTCATGGGCGCGCTGGCGGGCGATGGCGCGGTCGACGGCGTCCATATCCTGTCACCCAAGGTGCGGGATGAGGCGCGGGCCCAGCAGATCAAGGGCCAGGACCTGGTGCTGCCCTTCGTCCTCAGCTGGGGCGCGGGCTTCATGCGCAACCCGCCCAACATGTTCTTCGGCCCGGGCGTCCAGACCTTCGGCCACAGCGGCTGGGGCGGAAGCTGCGCCTTCGCCGATCCCGAGGCGAAGCTGGCGGGCAGCTATGTGATGAACCGGCAGGACATCCACCTGATCGGCG
>JANPKF010000281.1:0-2048 GCA_031425895.1 Caulobacteraceae bacterium
GGCACCCCTGGCGACCTCATGCAACGCATGTCGTGGTGCCGGGAGCACGGGCGCCGGTGGTTCTCCGAGATCATCTTGTTGCTGGGCCGTCGCGGCTCGAAGAACTACCTGGCCGGCATCTTCATGGCCTGGGTCAGCTGGTCATCAACCGTCTGGGCGGCGCGGCGCAGGGCCAGTTCGCGCAGGGCCGTGAGGTTCTCCGGCTTGAAGAAGCGGTCGGCGGCGAGGCGGGCGGTCTCGGGGACATAGACCTTGCCGGCGGCCATCCGCTCGCGCAGCTCGGTGGGGGTGATGTCGATCACCTCAATGTCGTCGGCGCGGGAAAGGGCGCTGTCGGGCACGGTCTCGCGCTGGCGCACCCCGGTGATCTTCCAGACCACCTCGACGAGGCTTTCCAGGTGCTGGACGTTCAGCGTGGTCCAGACGTCGATGCCGGCGGCGAGGATTTCCTCGACGTCCTGCCAGCGTTTGGGGTGTCGCGAGCCGGGGGCGTTGGAGTGGGCGTATTCGTCGACCAGCAGGACGCCGGGCCTGCGGGCGATGGCGGCGTCGATGTCGAACTCCATCAGCGCCCGGTCGCGATACTCGACGGGACGGCGCGGCAGGACCTCGAGGCCTTCCAGCAGGGCCTCGGTCTCGCGGCGGCCGTGGGTCTCGACCACCCCGACCAGCACATCGCCGCCGGCTGCCTTGAGGCGGCCGGCGGCGCTGAGCATCTCGAAGGTCTTGCCGACCCCGGGGGCCATGCCGAGGAAGACCTTCAGCCGGCCCCGCCCGGCGGACCGGGCCTCCGCCAGCAGGGCGTCGGGATCGGGGCGGCGGGGCTCGTCAGGCGTCATTGCGCGGGACGTTGCTCCGTTCGGCTGGCGGCGTCGAGGGCCAGATTGACCTTCAGCACATTGACGCGGGGCTGGCCGAGGAAGCCGAGGGTCGGGCCTTGGGTGGCGGCGGCGATGATGCCGCGGACGCGGTCAGGGCTCATGCCGCGGGCGGCAGCGATGCGGGCGACCTGGCGGTCGGCGTTGGCCGGCGAGACGTCGGGGTCGAGGCCAGAGCCGGAGGTGGTGACGGCGTCGACCGGGATCGGGGCGGCGGACTCGGTGCGCAGGGCGTCGGCGTCGGCCTTGATCCGGGCCGCGTAGTCGGCGTTGAGCGGGCCGTAGTTGGAACCTGAGGAGCCGGCGGCGTCATAGCCCTTGCCGGCGGCCGAGGGGCGGGGGTGGAGGTAGCCCGGCTGGGTGAAGCCCTGGGCGATCAGGGCCGAGCCAACGACCTGGTCATTGTCGACGATCAGGGAGCCGTTGGCCTGGGCGGGGAGGGCGGCCTGGGCGATGCCGGTGACGGTGAGGGGGTAGGCGATGCCGAGGAGGGCGGTGAACATGGCCATCGAGACGAGGGCGGGGCGGAGGTGGGAAAGCATGGTGCTTGTCCTTTCGAGGTTGGCCTCAGGGCTTCCTTCTCCCCCTGGGGGAGAAGGTGTCGGCGGAGCCGCCGGTTGAGGGGTCGCACTGGGCTGTCGGCGTGGTGGGGAAGCTGGGCTTGCAGGAAGGGGTGGTGCGACCCCTCATCCGACCCCTTCGGGGCCACCTTCTCCCCAAAGGGGAGAAGGGAGCGCGGAGGCGATCTCTTGGTCCTTCGTCATCACGCCCACCCCAGCCCGGACACCACCAGGTCGATCAGCTTGATGCCGATGAAGGGCGCGATCAGGCCGCCGAGGCCGTAGATCGACAGGTTGCGGCTGAGCAGCTTGCCGGCGCCGATGGCCCGGTACTTCACGCCGCGCAGGGCCAGCGGGATCAGGGCGACGATGACCAGGGCGTTGAAGATCACCGCCGAGAGGATGGCGCTCTGCGGGCTGTGCAGGCCCATGATGTTCATGGCGCCGAGGGCCGGCAGGCTGGCCACGAACAGGGCCGGGATGATGGCGAAATACTTGGCCACATCGTTGGCGATCGAGAAGGTGGTCAGGGCGCCGCGGGTGATCAGCAGCTGCTTGCCGACCTCGACGATGTTGAGGACCTTGGTCGGGTCGCTGTCGAGATCGACCA
>JANPKF010000282.1:0-2077 GCA_031425895.1 Caulobacteraceae bacterium
GCCACCATGCTGGAGCTCGACAACTCGGTCGCCCGGGGCGCGACGCCCACGGGCCTGATCCGGGACCCGCTGGTGTCCAACCTGTTCAATGTCGACCAGACGGTCCACGCCGCCTATGTCACCTACGAACGCCCCTTCGGCGAGAAACTGTCCGCCCAGTTCGGCCTTCGCCTCGAACAGGCCAACCTCGACCTCGATCAGGTCACCGGCAATATCCAGACGTCCCAGGACTATTTCCGCGCCTATCCGACCGGCAACCTGTCCTATCAGCTCAGCGAAACCCAGACCCTGCGCGCCAGCTACAGCCGCCGGATCCAGCGCCCGGGCCCTGGCGACCTGAACCCTTTCCTGACCTTCGGCGACCCCCAGAACCTGCGCTCCGGCAACCCGGACCTCCTGCCGCAGGAGACCGACGCCCTGGAGTTCAGCTGGCAGCGCCGCGTGCAGCAGACCTTCTACCAGGCGACCGTCTACTACCGGAACACCAACGACGCCTTCACCCAGCTGGCGACCGACCTCGGCAACGGTGTCTTCCTGACCCGGCCCGAGAACCTGGGCTCCAGCACCTCGACCGGGCTGGAACTGGTCGCCAACGGTGCCCTGCTGCCGACCCTGCGCTACAATGCCAGCATCAACCTGTTCCGTCAGGAGATCGACGCCGCCGGCATTCCGGGCGGGTCCGACCGTTCGGGCGAAAACGTTTCGGGCCGGCTCAGCCTGAACTGGCAGGCCACGCCGGCCGACTTCGTCCAGATCTCCGGTGTCTGGGCCGGCGAGCAACTTCTGGCCCAGGGCACGCGCGAGCAGACTGCGCTCGTCAATTTCGGCTATCGCCGCAAGCTGAACGACAAATGGTCCCTGCAGGTGACGGTCCGCGATGTGCTCGACGACTTCGGCTCGATCACGACCATCACCACCCCGACCTTCCGCGACCGCGCGGACCAGGTCTTCGGTGGCCGCGCCGCCTATATCGGCCTGACCTGGAATTTCGGTGGCGGCCAGCGTCGTCCCGAGCAGTTCGACTTCGCCCCGCCCCCGACCGGCGGCTGATCCTTCAGGCCCCTGAGGGGACGTGGACCTTCAGCTCCGCGTCTCCCAGGCGAGCCAGGCGGCCACGATGACCAGTCCGCCCGCCATCGCGGCGCGCAGGACAGGACCCTGGACGCGCTTCAGTACCGCCCCCTTGGCCCCGGCTCCGCCCAGCACGATCAGCACGTGCACCACCACCGCCACGACCAGATGCAGGCTTCCCAGCGCCAGCGCCTGCGTCAGCGGAGCCCCGTGGTCCGGGCGCATAAAGGTCGGCAGCAGGGCCACATAGAAGACCGCCGCCTTGGGGTTCAGCAGATTGCCGGTCAGCCCCCTGAGAAACAGTCCGCGCAGGCTGCGCAGGTCCGGCCCGACCCCGGTGTCAGCAACCGGCTCGCGCCAGGCCTCCCACGCCAGCCAGAGCAGGAACAGGACCCCGGCCCAGCGCACTGTCTGGAACAGCCAGGGAAAGGCCAGCAGCACCGACGTCAGGCCGAAGGCCGCCGCCACCATCCACACCGCCAGGCCCAGGGTCACCCCCGCCACCGCCGCAAGTCCGGCGACCCGTCCCCGTCCCATGGCCACCAGCGCCAGCCAGCCCATGTTCGGTCCCGGCGTCAGTTCGATCAGGGACACGGCCACCAGAAACGGCAGGATGACGGACGGATCGACGGGCCAGAAGGCGTGGAGCATGCCGCCACACTACGCCATCCTGCGCGCCCCTCTTGTGTGGCCCCTCCGCCACACCCAACTGCGTCTCCCAGGCGTCGCCCATCCGGGGTCGTCGTGCCATCATCCGCCGCCCCAGGGGATACCGCCGTGAACCTCGACCTCTATTCCGACCGCGCCAAACAGGCCGTCCAGTCTGCCCAGACCCTGGCTCTGGCCCGGCGCCACCAGCAATTCGCCCCCGAACACCTGCTCAAGGTGCTGCTGGAGGAACGCGATGGCCTCGCCCGCAACCTGATCAAGACGGCCGGCGGCGATCCCGGCAAGGCCGAGACCCTGGTCGAGACGGCGCTCAAGAAGCGGGCCCAGGTCAGCGGCG
>JANPKF010000283.1:0-1847 GCA_031425895.1 Caulobacteraceae bacterium
CCGCACTGGCCCACAGGAAATTTAGGCCGACGGCACCACACCCTACCCCTTGCCGCCACCCGAACGCCTCCGATCCATCGCCCCCTACTGGATCTACTGCTCCGGCTTACGGTGACGGCGCACCGTTCCAGCCTTACGCCCACGCTAGGACGGCTTCATTTCCAGGCATGCTTCGGCATCTAGCCGGGGCAGGACATCCATCGTTCCGAGCGGGCACCCCCGCGCAAACCCACCCCTACCGCGCCCGCACCACCTGCACCGCCACCTCGTTCCGCCGCTGCGACGGCAGCCGCCACGGCGGGTCATAGAACCACGCCACCGGCTCGCCTTCAGCGCGCCAGCCGCTGCCGTCCAGCCGCCGCAGCAGCTCGGCCTTTCGCTCACTCACCGCCTTGTCGCCCGTGCTCCCGGAAAAGCGCAGGACGGCGTAGGTTTCCGGCTCCAGGGCCACGAGCCGCACGGACGGATCCTTCGGGACCGGCAGGGTGTCGAGGGTGTACTGGCTCGGCATGATGAACTGGATGCGCCAGGCGCCTGAACCGTCCGGCGTCTGGCCGACCGGCGCGGTCATCGCAATCTTCTCCGAGGCCTGGGCGACGGGGGCGGTCATGGCGATCGAAGTGCGCGTGGTGTTGCCACCGAAGATGTAGCCGGCCAGCCGGCCGAACCCGTCATTGCGCGCCTTCTCATCGCGGCCCGTGACCGTCGTCTCGGCGGCGATCCGTTCTCCGTACTGGCGGATTTCAAGCCCCGCCGGCGACTCCAGCACGGTGAAGGCGGGCTCCTCGACGCGCTCGCGGGCGGCGGCGCCCGAGAACAGTCCGGTGAAAAGGGAAAGGGCGATCGCGGTCACCACCAGCTTCATGTCGGTCTTCCTGCTCCGCCATGACCGGCGGCCCGGGAGAGCGATCTGGATCAAACGCGGCGCGGATCAAGCCGTTGCGCGCCCCGGCGGCAAGGCCCGCCAGGCCGGGCCGGCGATCCGGCGTGGGCGCCGCCCCCTACCCGCGCTTCGACGCCTTCCGGGCCCTCGCCCGCTGCACGATCTCCTCCTCGGGCCGGTCGAGCAGGTCCTGCACGCCTATGTCGTACCCCTGCTCACGGCCCAGCATCTGCAGATCGCACTGGCGCAGATACCGGGCCAGGGCCAGGGACTTGTCGACCAGCTTCAGGCGGGTGATCCGGGTGGTGGCGCCCGAGGGGTCGGTGCGGTCGATGTGGGTGAGTTCGCGGATGGCGCTGGCGCGGCCGCGTTGCAGGCGGGAGAGATCGACCTCCAGCGCGCCGTCCGGGCGGACGACGGCGAAGTCGAGGACATTGGCGAAGGCCAGGCGGCGCAGCTCGTCCATGGCGGCGCGCTCTTCGTGCTCGAGCTGGCCCGAGGGCGGGTCCGGCACGGCCAGCAGGGCCTGGACGCGGGGATCGCGCAGCAGCTTGTAGCCGCTCCAGCGGGCGGCGGCGGGGGCATAGCCGGCCCGGCGGGCGGCGGCGCTGGCGCGGCCGTCGAGGCGGTACTCCTGGACGAACCGCTGCTGCAGCGCGGTCAGCGGGCGGGGGTCGGCGGGCGGCGCGGCAGGGTCGGTCACGCGGGGGCGCTCCTCTGGCGATGTCTGGGGGGAGCCGCCTTATCGAAGCGGCAGGACCATTATCCCACGTCGGGCCGCCGCAAGACCCCCTCAAAACCCCCGCCCGCCGGGCGTTCTGGCAATATGTCTAGGCTGTAGGGACAATTTAGTCATTTAAGCCAGAGCATGATGCAGGCGAGCTTTACGAAGCCCATGAAGGTTTGGGCGAGCTTGTCGTAGCGAGTTGCGATGCGTCGGCAGTGTTTGATGCGATTGAAGAAG
>JANPKF010000284.1:0-2796 GCA_031425895.1 Caulobacteraceae bacterium
CGCGGTAGGCCGCGACGGCCACGACCGCCACCAGCGAGGTCGGCAGGAAGATTTTCCAGCCCAGACGCATCAGCTGGTCATAGCGGTAGCGGGGGACGATCGCCTTCACCATGGCGAACAGGAAGAACATGAAGATGGTCTTGGCGAAGAAGACCAGGAACAGCAGGAAGCTCTGCAGCGTCTCCGGCCAGGTCGCCATGAACTCGACCGGGAAGCCCGGCTGCCACCCGCCGAAGAACAGGATGGTGAACAGCGAACACATCAGAACGATGTTGGCGTATTCGCCGATCATGAACAGCAGGTACGGCGTCGAGCTGTATTCGACCTGGTAGCCGGCCACGAGCTCCGACTCGGCTTCCGGCAGATCGAAGGGCGGGCGGTTGGTCTCGGCCAGGGCCGAGATGAAGAAGATGACCGCCATCGGGATCATGACCAGCGCCAGGGGCAGGTTCTTCAGACCCCCGCCGAAGACATTCCAGTTCCAGATCCAGCCGCCCTGCTGCTCGGTGATTTCCACCAGGCTCATGGTGTTGGACAGCAGGATGACGGTGATGATCACGAAGCCGATGGAGACCTCGTAGGACACCATCTGCGCCGCCGACCGCAGGCCGCCGAGAAAGGGGTACTTCGAGTTGGACGCCCAGCCGCCCATGATGATGCCGTACACCCCCATCGAGCTGATGGCGAAGATATAGAGGATGGCCGGATTGACGTCGCTGATGACCCAGCCCGGCGCCAGCGGCACCACGGCCCAGGCCGCGAAGGCCAGGACGAAGGTCAGGATCGGAGCCAGCAGGAAGACCGTCTTGTCGGCCCCGGCCGGAATGACGATTTCCTTGAGCAGGAACTTCAGGAAGTCGGCGAAGGACTGGAACAGGCCGAAGGGACCAACGACGTTGGGCCCCTTGCGCATCTGAACGCCGGCCCAGACCTTGCGGTCGCCCCACAGCAGGAAGGCGAGGCTGAGCAGGATCCAGACCAGCACGGCCAGAATCTGGCCTGTGTGCAGGAGGAACCAGCCGAGCGGAGTGGTCCAGAAGTCGGGGGTCGTCGGCACGGGCTACTCCGCCGCCATCTTGGCCGCGCCGCTGGCCAGGGCCGCGCATTCGGCCATGGTCACGCTGGCGCGCGCGATCGGGTTGGTCAGGTGGAAGGCCTCGACGGCGCTCGCGAACGGCGCGTCGGAGACATCTCCGGCGGCGCCGAGGCCGCTCAGGTCAAAGGTCGTGGCGACAGAACCCGGCGCATAGTCGATCTGGCCGAAGGTCGGGTGATCGGCGAACAGTTTGGCGCGAAGCTGGTCCAGGCTGTCGTACGGCAGGGTCTTGCCGACCCGGTCCGACAGCGCGCGGAGAATCGCCCAGTCCTCGCGGGCCTCGCCCTTGGGGAACACGGCGCGTTCGCCCATCTGCACCCGGCCCTCGGTGTTGACATAAAGGCCGTTCTTCTCGGTGTAGGCGGCGCCGGGCAGGATGACGTCGGCCTTGTGGGCGCCCTTGTCGCCGTGGCTGCCCAGATAGACGGTGAAGGCGCCGCTGGCCGAAGCCTCGCACTCGTCGGCGCCGAGCAGGAACAGGACGTCCAGGGCGCCGGGCTTCAGCATCTCGCGGGTCGACAGACCGCCCTCGCCGGGCACGAAGCCCATGTCGAGGCCGCCAACGCGGGCGGCGGCGCTGTGCAGCACGTTCCAGCCGTTCCAGCCCTCACGCACCACGTTGA
Organism: Caulobacteraceae bacterium; assembly: GCA_031425895.1. Taxonomy (GTDB): domain Bacteria; phylum Pseudomonadota; class Alphaproteobacteria; order Caulobacterales; family Caulobacteraceae; genus Caulobacter. Next base: position 1,720 of record JANPKF010000284.1, read on the forward strand.
AGCTCTTGGCCACGCCCGCCAGCGCCTTGAGCACGGCGGCGCTGTCCTCGCGGGCGAAGGCCCCTGCCCCGACGATGATCGCGGGGCGCTCGGCGGCCTTGAAGGCCTGCACGAAGTCGGACTTCGATTTGGCCAGACCCGAGACCGACGCGGCGCCGGCGCCCAGGTAGTCGTAGTCGTAGGTCAGGTCGACCTGCTGGCCGATCAGGCCGATGCGGGTCTTGCCGGCCACCCACTGCTTGCGCAGGCGGGTGTTGAATACGGCCGCTTCCGTGCGCGGATTGGCCCCGACGATCAGCAACACATCGGCGCTTTCGACGCCGGCGAGGGTGGAATTGAACAGCCAGCTCTCGCGCGGGCCGGTCCCAAGGGCCGATCCGTCCTGGCGGCAGTCGAGGTTCTTCACCCCGAGCGACGTGAACAGGTCCAGGGCCGCCTTCATCGATTCGGCGTCCTGCAGGTCGCCGGCGATGACCCCGACCTTCTCAGGCGCGGTCGCGGAAAGCTTGGTCGCAATGGCGGCGAAGGCTTCCGGCCACGTCGCCGGCTGCAGCTTGCCGCCGGTCCGCACGTAGGGTCGGTCGAGGCGCTGACGGCCCAGGCCGTCGACGGCGTAGCGGCTCTTGTCGCTCAGCCACTCCTCGTTGATGTCTTCGTTGACCCGGGGCAGCACGCGCAAGACGGCGGCGCCGCGGCTGTCGACGCGGATGGCGCTGCCCAACGCGTCCATGACGTCGATGCTCTGGGTCTTCTTCAGTTCCCACGGGCGGTAGTTGAACGCCCAGGGCCGGTGCGTCAGGGCGCCGACCGGGCACAGGTCGTTGACGTTGCCCGACAGCTCGCTGGTCACCGCGGCGCCCAGATAGGTCGTGATTTCAACGTCTTCGCCGCGCGAGATCAGGCCGATCTCCGGCACGCCGGCGACTTCGGTGATGAACCGCACGCAGCGGGTGCACTGGATGCAGCGCGTCATCACCGTTTTCACGATCGGCCCCATGTATTTCTCGGTGACCGCGCGCTTGTTCTCGTCATAACGCGATGCGCCGCGTCCGTAAGCTATACTCTGGTCCTGCAAGT
>JANPKF010000285.1:0-4452 GCA_031425895.1 Caulobacteraceae bacterium
GGCCAGCCTGGTGTTGGATGGCCAGACCCGGACCGAAGTCCTTGCCGGCCTCAGCATCGATGCGACCGACACGAGCCAGCGGGTGGACCTTGTGCTGGCGACAAACTCCCGGCTTCTGCGGGTCGCACTGGACGGCCACGGCCAGCCCGTTCTCCCCGCCGCGCCCCCAACGCCGGGCGCAACCGCCACCGGGGCCGGCGGAATGGACAGTCCGACGCTGTCGGCCCAGGACCTCACCGACGGCCTGTCGGCGCTGGATCAGGCCGCCGCCTTCAACCTGCTGGTCATCCCGCCCGACCAACCGGGTCAGGACATCCCCGTGACCGTCTGGCAGAGCGCCGCCGCCTGTTGCCAAGCCCGCCGCGCCTTCCTGCTGGTCGATCCGCCCGCCGCCTGGACGTCCGCCAAGGCCGCGGCCGATCAACAGACCGCCACGCCGCTGATGTCCCAGGACCTCGGTCGCAACGCCGCCGTCTACTTCCCGGCCGTGCTGCACGAGACGCCCTTCCCGCCTTCGGGTGTTGTCGCCGGCGTCTATGCCGCCACCGACATCCAAACCGGCGTATGGAAGGCGCCGGCCGGCCTGCTCGCGGCCCTGAACGGCATCAATGGGCTCGCCCTGGCGCTGACCGACGCAGACAGCGATCTGCTCAACCCGGCCGGGATCAACGCCCTGCGAAACTTCCCCAACTACGGCCCGGTGATCTGGGGGGCCCGCACCCTGGCCGGCGCCGCACTGATGTCCGACGATTTCCGCTACGTCCAGGTTCGCCGGCTGTTTCTCTACATCGAAGACAGCATCCAGGCCGGCTGCCAGTGGACCGTGTTCGAGGCCAACGGACCTGCGCTCTGGGCGCAGCTGCGCCTGCAGATCTCGACCTTCCTGCAGAGCCTGATGAACCAGGGCGCATTTCTCAGTTTCAATGTGGCCTGCGACGCCTCGACGACAACGCCTGCCGATATCGACCAGGGCGTCGCCAATGTCCTGATATCCATCGCCCCGATCCTGCCGGCCGAGTTCATGGTCATCCAGATCCAGGTGACGACGGCTGGTGCGTCCTGAAGCTCACCTCACAGCGACATGAAAAAAGCTTCATCCAACATGACGTAAGGTTAAGTTGAAATCCATACACCGGTCTCCCACCTACAGCGCCAAGGACACGGGAGATTTGGCCATGAGGAAACTCTTCCTCATATTTTGTTCGTCACTGGTGCTCACCACCGCACTTGCCGTCGCGGGGCTCAGCAGCGCTCACGACGACGGCCTCTTCACGACGGTGTCGCGGACCGTCTGATCGCCCGCCCTTGCGCCCGATCCTGGGCAAGGGCAGGAACGGCAGAGCATGACACTGCCTCTTTCCATCCTCGACCTGTCGACGATCCAGGCCGGCGCCACGCCGGCGGAAGCCATTCGCCTCAGCGTCGAACTGGCCAAGGCCGCCGACGCCCTCGGCTATCGGCGCTACTGGGTGGCCGAGCATCACTCCACGGACTCCCACGCCGGGACCGCGCCGGAGATCCTCATCGCCGCCCTCACCCAGGCGACATCCCGCATTCGCCTGGGCAGCGGCGCCGTGCTGCTGGCCAACTACAGCCCGCTGAAGGTCGTCGAGCAGTTCATGACCCTGGAGGCGCTGGCCCCCGGCCGCATTGACCTGGGGATAGGCCGCGCCATCGGCGCAGACGAACTGACCGGCCAGGCCCTGCGCACCGCCGGGCTGCAATCCTTCCCGACCTTCTTCAGCCTGCTGCGGTCCTGGCTGCTCGACGCCGGCGGCAAGCAGCCCTTCCCGCTCAACCATCCGGCCAAGGGCGTGCGGGCCCAGCCCTGGGGCCGCAGCCACCCGGACCTCTTCGTGCTCTGCTCTTCGGACAAGAGCGCCGCCATCGCCGGCCAGCTGGGCGTCGGCATGGTCTATGCCGAGTTCATCACCGGCCAGGGCAGCAAGGCCGCCATCGACGCCTACCGCGCCGCCTTCCGCCCCTCGCTTTTCCGCCGCGAGCCGCACGCCGCCATCGCCATCGCCGCCTTCGCCGCCGACACGGCCGACGAGGCCCGCCGCCTCGACGCCCCGCGCCGGGCCTGGGTGGTCGGCGAGGCCGAAGGACTGAAGGAGCCCTACCCTTCGCTGCAGATCGCCGAGCGACGGTTGGCAGACCATGCCGGGCACAAGGCCATCGCCGAGGCAGAAGCCCGGGCGCTGGTCGGTGATGGCGCGACGGTGCGCGCCGGACTGGCGGCCAAACTGGCCGAGACGACCGCTGACGAGATCTTCGTCATCGCCGCCGGCCCGACCCTGGCTGACCAGGTGCGGTCTCTGGAACTGATGGCCGGCTAGGCCTTGACCCCCGCCGCCGCCGCCGGCCGGGCCATCATGGCGTCGTACCAGCGCTGGGCCGCCTCCATCTCCTCGGGGATGGCGAACTTGGCCATACGGGAGAAGTCGATCGCCGTCGCGGCCACGATGTCGGCCATGCTGATGCGATCGCCGGCGATGAACGCGCTGTCCTTGAGCTGGCGGTTGAAAACCTTGATGGCCCGGGTCCCGCCGGCCAGGTTGCTCGCGGCGATCTCCGGCACCTGGGTCTCCAAGGCCGCCAGAGCCGGGTGGCTGTGGCGCACGGCCAGCATCAGCGGCGTGGCCAGCATCATCTCTACCCGCCGCAGCCACATCTCGAAGATGGCCGTCTCCTTGGCGTCACGACCGAACATGTTGGGTTCGGGATAGACGCTCTCCAGATAGCGGCAGATGGCGACCGACTCGGTGATGGTCGTCTCGTCATCGATCTCCAGAGCCGGCACGTTGGGCAGCCCGGCCTTTGACAGGAAGCTTTCGGTCCTGTGCTCACCCTTGAAGACATCGAGGTTGATCACCTCGACCCCCGCCGGATTGCCCTTCTCGGCGAGGAACCAGCGGACCCGGCGCGGATTGGGCGCGCGGAAGCTGTCATAGAGTTTCATGGCGTTCGTCCCGTTCTTCTTATGATTTCGGCGCTTCGGCGGCGGCCTTGGGTTGTTCGATGACCGGCGCCGGCTTGGCGGGCGGCGCCGCGGCCGGAACCGGCGCGGCGGCGGGCGGGGCTGCGTCCGGCGCGATGCCGAACAGCTCGCGCGGCATGGCCCCGACCACGGCGGCGGTCATGCAGGTGGCCAGGAAGCCGCCCAGCAGCGCCTTCCAGACCATGCCGATCACCTCGGCCCGGCGCTCCGGCATCAGCACGCCCAGGCCCGACACCGTAATGCCCACCGACCCGACGTTGGCGAAGCCGCACAGGGCATAAGTCATGATCATCCGGGTGCGCTCGCTCATCTCCCCGGCCGGGATGGCGCCCAGCTGGATGAAGCCGATGAACTCGGTCAGCATCAACTTGACCCCCAGCAGATAGCCGGCCTTGCCCGCTTCGTTCCAGTCGATGCCCAGCGACCAGGCCAGGGGCGCGAAGACGATTCCGAGAATGCGCTCGACGCTGACCTTCTCGCCGTCGATGGGCGGCAGCAGGCCGAGGATTTCGTTGCCGATGGCCACCAGGGCAACGAAGACGATGAGGATGGCGCTGATGTTCAGCACCACCATCAGCCCGTCCGCCACCCCCTTGGTGATGGCGTCGATCGAGCTCTCGTAGCGCAGCAGCGAGGTGTAATCGACGTTGACCCCGCCCTCGCCCTTCTTCTCCGGCACGATGATCCGGGCCAGCAGAACCCCGGCCGGCGCCGAGACGACCGAGGCCACCAGCACGTGGGCGGCGGCATTGGGCAGGCTGGCCTTCAGCACCAGCGCATAGGCCACCATGGTCGAGCCGGCCACCGTGGCCAGGCCCACAACCATCATCAGGAACAGCTCGGAGCGCGTCAGCTTGTCGAGGTAAGCCCTGATGATGATAGGGGTTTCGACCATCCCGACGAAGATGTTGGCGGCCGTCGCCGTGGCCGAGGCCCCGCCCATGCCCAACATCTTCTCGAACAGAAAGCCGAACCCCTTGATGATCCACTTCAGCACCTTCCAGTGCCATAGCAAGGCCGACAGGGCCGAGATCACCAGGATCAGCGGCAGCACCTGGAAGGCGAAGACGAAGCCGGCATTGGGGTTTTCGACCGGATAGGGCGAGGGCCCGCCGCCCAGATAGCCGAACACGAACTGCGTGCCCTTGGCCGTTCCCGCCGCCAGGCCGTCAACGACGCCGCTGATGCCCAGCACCACCCCCTGCAGGGCCGGAATGCCGAACAGGGCCGCGACCAGCACGACCTGCAGCAACAGGGCCCCGATGGCCAGCCGCCACGGAAAACGCCTGCGGTTCTCCGACACCGCCCAGCAGATCAGCAGGGTAAGGGCCAGGCCAACCAGGCTCTGGGCGTTCTCAAGACGAAACATGGTCCACTCCCGGGCGCCCGACTCCCCGCCGGCTTGCCGCACCCCAAAGGCGGATTGACTACGAATGACGGTCCCCGTGCAA
>JANPKF010000286.1:0-4967 GCA_031425895.1 Caulobacteraceae bacterium
GCGGCGGCGCGGATCTGGTCTTCGGTGGAGTCCGGCCGGGCGAAGGCGATGTTGGCGGCCAGGGTGTCGTTGAACAGGGCCACGTCCTGGGGGACCAGGGCGACCGTCGACCGAAGGGCGGCCATCTTCAGCTGTTTGAGATCGACGCCGTCGAGGGTGATGCTTCCGGACTGGGGATCGATCATGCGCAGGGCGAGCCGCACCAGCGTGGTCTTGCCGGCGCCGGAGGGACCGACCAGGGCGACAGTCTCGCCCGGCGCGGCGGCGAAGCTGACCTCCTCCAGGCCCTGGCTGCGGGCGCCATGCCTGAAGCTGACGCCGGTGAAGACCACCGCGCCGCCGCGGCCGTCGGCAGGGGGCGGCTCGACGGCGCCGGGGGCTTCGGCGACGTTGGGGGTCTGGCGGCGCAGATCGCTCATGGCTTCCAGGTCGATGAAGCTCTGGCGGATTTCGCGGTAGGCGAAGCCCAGGATGTTGAGCGGGCCGTAGAGGTTGATCAGGATCAGGATGGCGGCGGTGACGTCGCCGACGCCCAGTCGCCCGGCCTGGGCCTCTGCCCCGGCCAGCATGGCCATGATGGCGAGGCCGATGGCCATGATCGCCGCCTGGGCGATGTTGAGCAGGCTGAGCGAGGTGGTGGCCAGGACCTGGGCGCTGGCGTAGGCGCTAAGGGCCTGTTCGTAGGTGGCGGCGGCGCGGGTTTCCGCCCCGAAGGCCTTGACCGTCTCGTAGTTGATCAGGGCGTCGACGGCGCGACCGGCGGCCTCGCTGTCGGCGTCGTTGAGGGCGCGGCGGTGGGCGATGCGCCAGTCGGAAATGGCGAAGGTCAGGACGCCGTAGACGACGACCGTGCCGACGGCCGCCAGGGCGAAGCGCCAGTCGTAGGCCTTGGCGAGCACCACGGCGGCGATGATCAGCTCGATGAAGGTCGGGCCGAGGTTGAAGACCAGGGCCCGGAGCAGGAAGTCCATCGAGCGGGCGCCGCGGTCGATGATGCGGCTGAGCGAGCCGGTGCGCTTGGTCTGGTGGAACTCGATGGACAGGCTGAGCGCATGGCCGAAGGCGTCGGCGGCGGCGCGGCGCTGGGCGGCCTGGGCGACCGGGGTGAAGACCACGTCGCGCAGCTGCGGCGCGGCGGCGGCCAGGAAGCGGATCAGGGTCCAGCCGAAGATGAGGCCGGCAAAGGCGGTCCCGACCTGCACGGCGGGCGACTGTCCGGCGGCCAGGCGATTGACGGCGGCGCCGAGCAGCAGCGGGGCGAGAACGCCCAGCACCTTGCCGCCAAGGGTAAAGACGAGGGCGGCGGTCAGGCGCCAGGCCAGGCCGGGGGCCTTGCTGGACATGACCAGGCGGAAGAGATCGGCCAGGGCGGCCCAGGCGGAGACCTTGACGGGCGGCGCGGAGTCGGCGGGCGGCTTCTTGCTCTGGCGGTCCGGGACGGGCCTCAAGAGACCGGGTCCAGGATAAGGCTGGTCTGCACGCCGCCGCCGGGGGTCATCCAGTCGATGCGCCAGGCGGCGCCGTTTCGCACGGCGCGGAAGGGGACGGTCAGGTCGGGGGCGGCGGTGACGGGCACGGTCACCGCCTGCTCACCGCTGTCGCCCGCGATCTCGAAGGCCAGGGCGCCGGCGTTCAGCGGCCGTTCGACCGCCAGGTGGAAACGGCCCTGGCTGTCGGTCTTGCCGACGCCCCGGGCGCTGCGGTCGATGCGCAGGGACAGGCCGCTGCCGGCCCGGGCCGTGCCGGAGACGGAGGCGGCGCCATCGCGGTCGAAGTCGACGGTCAGCAGACGGGGCATCTCGCTGCCCGGGCCATAGACCAGGGCGCTGGCCCCCGAGCGGAGCTGGGCCGCGCGGCCGTCGGGCAGGACGGCCAGGTAGCCCTGGGACTGGACCTGGCGCTTGGTCTTCGACATCGAGAGGCCATAGAGCCGCACTTCGGCGGACGACTCGAGCTTGACTGACCAGGCTCCTTTTTCGTCGGCGTTGGTTCCGAAATCCTCTCCTGTAGGCGAGCCAAGCCGGACCAGAGCGCCCGGTTCCGCCTCGCCGGTCAACAGGATGGCGCCGTCGGGGCCTCGCCGGCTGGCGGTCAGGGTCGGGGGTTTCAGATAGCCCGCGTCCGCCGTCGGATCGGCCGGGCCCTTGGGGGCATCGCCCCGCCAGGAGGCGTCACGCTCGCTCGGCCCGCAGGCGACAATCACCAACGGCAGCAGGAGGGGCAGGAAGACCCTCAAGGATATTGGCGTGCGCGACACGATGCTTGAAACCCCTGGCGGATAGGCCGAACATGTCATTTCGTGATTTTCCGGCGCGCCCGCAAGCGCGCCTTTTCTTTGTGGGGACGTGATGTCCAAAACTGCAGGCCCCGCGGGGCCCTCGATCGACAGCGTCTGTGTCTATTGCGGCTCGTCCAACGATGCGGATCCGGCCTTCCTGAAATCGGCCGAGGACTTCGGCCGGCTGCTGGCCAACGAGAACCTGAAGCTGGTCTATGGCGGCGGCGGGGTTGGCCTGATGGGCGCCTGCGCGCGCGGGGCGCATGACGCCGGCGGCCGGGTTCTGGGCATCATACCGACCTTCCTGATGGGTCGTGAGCAGCCCTTCGACGACGTCGAGACGGTGGTCGTGCAGAACATGCACGAGCGCAAGATGATGATGTTCGAGCGGTCCGACGCCTTCGTGGTGCTGCCCGGCGGCATCGGCACTCTGGAAGAGGTGGTCGAGCTGCTCAGCTGGCAGCGTCTGGATCTGCACCGCAAGCCGCTGGTGTTCTATAATCCGCGCGATTTCTGGAAGCCTCTGTTCGAACTGCTCTACCACACCATTACCGAACGGCTGAGCCCGCCGGAGTTCGCCCACGCCTGGCGGGCCACGGATGATATCGGCGAGATCACCCGACTGATCGGCGAGATGGCGGAGGGCCTGGTCCCCGCAGCCGACGCCGACATCGAGGACAAGGTTTAAGGCGCAGGCCTCCGTCCGGCCTTGACACCGTAGTTAAAGGAAACGTACCCATATTGCAGTGTCCGGTCTCCCACCGGCCACGGGGATATGGAGAAGTTTTATGCGTGTGTTCCTGATCGGGGCGCTGGCCCTGACCGCTTGCGTCGGCGCCGCCAATGCCGCCGACGCCCAACGGACCGATGGGTGGCTGACCCTGAAGGCGAAGACCAGCCGCGGCAATGTCATCGTCGACGGCGCCGTCTGGACCTGCAAGATCGACGTCTGCCGCGCCCCCAAGGTCAAGGCCCTGCCCGCCGACCAGCAGTGCAAGAAGCTGCAGGGCGAACTGGGCGAAATCTCGGGCTTTGGCTATCGTGGCGCCAAGTTCACCGCCGAGGAACTGGCGGCCTGTAACGCGGCCTGATCGCGTCGCCTCTCCCGCTGGTCGGGAGAGACAGGCCCCGCAAGGGGTCGGGTGAGGGCAGCGCCGGCGTCAGCCGGGCTGCCCTTTCTCGTTCAGGGCGCCTTCAGCCCGTAGGTCCCGAACTCCTCGTCGATGCCAGCGTCCAGCTTGCGGGCTTCGGCGAGGTCGGCCGCGGCGCCCGTCTTGTCGCCGGCGCCGGCCTTGGCCAGGGCGCGGCCGAACAGGGACTCGGCGCTGTCGGGGCGGATGCCGGCCGCCTTGTTGTAGTCGGCGATGGAGTCCGACCAGCGGCCAAGACGCATCAGCACGAAGCCCCGGGAATCGACGATCGCGGCATTGCGCGGCTCGATCTGCAGAGCCTTGTCGCAGTCGCGCAAGGCGGCCTCCAGGGCGACGCCGTTGGTCGCCTGTTCCCAGCACAGGGCGTTGAGGTCGCCTGCGTCCGCGCCGGCATGCTTGCGGGCGCTGGCGAAGTCGCTCATCGCCGCCTCCTTGCGGCCCAGGCGCAACAAGGCCCCGGCCCGCATGGTATAGAGCAGGGCGTTGTCGTCATCGAAGCCGATGGCGGCGTTGTAGTCGGCCTCGGCCCTGGCGTAGTCCTTGTTCTCGCGGTGCAGCCAGGCGCGGCTTTGAAGGGCCGGGACCGACTTGGGGTTCTCCTTGAGGGCCTTGTCCATGTCGGCGATGCGGCTGGCCCGGTCGGAGTTCGACCAGCGGTAGCCCGGAGGCGCCACAAGGTAGACTTCGATCTCGCCCATATCGGCCAGCGCCTTCTGGTTGGTCTCCGAGTCAGACGCGGCGACCTCCGTCTGCAGGCTGCGGGTGCGGGTCTCCAGGGTGAAGACGCCGTCCTTGATCCCGGACTTCCGCCAGAAGCTGTAGCCGGCGGTGAGCTGGTCGATGTCCTTGCCCTCGCTGACATAGCCCTTGCCGCCATCGGGCAGGCGGATGGTCTCGCGATACCAGACGTGCAGCGGATGGGTGACACCGAAGGGCGCGTCCTTGTTGTCCACGTCGTCCTCCCGCTTCCAGCTGGAAGGGCCGCCCAGCTTGTGGCCGAAGGTGAGGTGGCGGGGCGCGGAGGATTCGTTCTTCTCGTTCCAGTCGAGGTTGGCCTTGCCCTCCATGGCGAAGACGTATTCGCCGGTGGCCTCGTCGTAGCGGCTGCTGACCTTGTCGATCTCGGCGAAGTCGAACGTGGTCTGCCAGTACTTCTTGTAGGTCTTTTCCAGATCCTCCGGCGTCGCGGCGGCCGCGTTGGCGCGGGCGGCGTTGGCGTAGTCGCCGCGGAAGCGTTGCTCGGCCTTCATGGGGGCTTTGGAATAGAGGCCGCCGGAAGCATCGATATCGATGGTCAGGGCGGTGGTCGGCAGGGGGCTGGGCTCAACCCGCAGGGCTTCCAGGCTGCCGCCTTTGGCGCGCAGCGGCAGGGCCCAGGCGAACTCCGGGATGGCGACATCTTCCAGCTTGCGGTCGCCATTGCGGGTGCCGTCCAGCCAGTAGACCTTGCCGGCGATCACGGCGCGCACGATCACGTGGTCGAAGGCCGAGACCGCGGGCGGCCGGGCCGAGAGCATCTCGCCCCCGTCGGAGTCCAC
>JANPKF010000287.1:0-4935 GCA_031425895.1 Caulobacteraceae bacterium
GGTCACCACCATCGACGGCGAGGGCGATCCGAAGACGGGTGCGCAGATCCTGGCGACCAACTCGGACCTGCATCCGCAGCTGCTGAAGGTCCTGCGGGGGTAGTTCGAGGGGGCGAGAGTATCGCTTTCCCGACAGAAAAATCGCGACGATCCCTGCCGTAACCGGCCGGGTCTGCGAGGAAGGGTTCGCCGGCCCCTTGGCGGCGGCGGCGACGGTTTTGGCGATGTGAAAGACCAGGCCCGGCGAGCATTTCACCACTATGCACGGACCTGCGTCAGAAACGGTCGTCGGGCTGATCCCGGGGCGAAGGCGGCGCGCGTGAGAGGGTCGAAAAGGGCGATTCACGGTCCGAAAGGGGTGAGAAGACACGGGGCGAGACTACACACCCGCGCGGCGGGTATTGCGGCTGGTCGTGTCCACTAATCAGGCCAGCCTGCCACGTCATTTCCGCCAAAGATCATTCGACGGATCACGGGCGCGGTCAGCGCCGCACTGAATCCGGGTGCGAGGGCGCTGGCGGCGTCGAGCGTCGACATCTGCCCCTGACTGAGGTCGAACGTTGCCGCATCCAGATTATCTGTAAGCTGGCTCAGGGTCCGCGCCCCGATCAGGGTAGACGTCACCCCGGGACGCTGCATGACCCAGCGCAGTGCGACCTGGGCCATGGGTCGATCCGCCTCCTCGGCCACGGCTCGGAGAGCATCCAGGATCCGCCAATTCCGGTCTGCAAACTTGCTCTGGCCGAATGGATTGGCCCCGCTCAGCCGCCCGGTGTTCGAAACGTTTTCGCGTCGATATTTTCCCGTCAGGAAGCCGCCGGCCAGCGGGCTCCACGGCATCACGCCCATCCCGCCTTCCTTGGCGGCCGGAAAATGCTCGTCCTCCACCCCGCGCGCGACGAGCGAGGATTCGATCTGGACCGCGATCGGTCCCGGCACGCGCCGTTCTGCGGCGATAGTGGCGGCCTTCATGGCCAGCCAGGCGGGCATGTCGGAGAAGGCGTAGTATCTGATCTTGCCGGCGCGAACGAGGTCGCCCAGCGTCTGCACGATCTCCTCCACGGGCGTGACACCGTCCCACACATGCATCCAGTAGAGGTCGATATAATCAGTCCCAAGGCGTGTCAGGGACGCGTCGAGTGCGCGGTGAACGTTCTTGGCGCCGGCCCCCCCGGCGTTTGGATTTCCCCGGCCTGAATCGCGGGTGGCCAGGGGGCTGGCGGAACCATTGAAGGCAAATTTTGTCGCCAGCACGATTTCGTCCCGGGACCCGGACTCCCTGATGAACTGGCCGATCAGACGCTCGCTTTCGCCGCCGGAATAGATGTCGGCCGTGTCGACGAAATTGCCGCCCGCTTCGCGGTAGGCGTGGAAGACGTCCCTCGAGCCGCCTTCGTCCGCACCCCATTCGCCGGTGCCGAAGGTCATCGTCCCCAACGCCAGTGGACTGACGACGAGGCCGGATCGGCCAAGCGTGCGGAAGGCGGTGATCGACATGGCGAGGCTTTCATAGCGGTTACTACGAAACCCATGGCCCCCTTGTAGCGAGGGGTCAAGGTATTCCATAGTGTTCGTTATGGAACCTGTCGATCCCTCGCGCCGGCCCGGCCGACCGCTCTCGTTCGACCGCGATGCGGCGCTGCGCGAAGCGATGCTGGTCTTCTGGCGACACGGCTATGAAACCAGTTCGGTCGCCGATCTGACGGCGGCAATGGGCATCACCACCCCCAGCCTCTACACGGCGTTCGGCGACAAGAAGCAGCTGTTCCTGGAAGCGGTTCGCCTTTACGCGGGCGATCCTGCGGCCATCAGCGCCGTGGTCGCGGCGGCACCAACCGCCCATGCGGCCGCGCACGATCTGTTGCATGCCGCGGCCCGCGCCTATACCGGGATGACCACGCCACGAGGCTGTCTGCTGGCCAGTGCGACGGCCACGGGTTCGGTGGCATCGGCGGATGTGCAGCGCACCGTGGCCGATGTTCGCCACAACGTGCAGGGCGCTCTGCGGGACCGGATCGAACGGGACATCTCGGAGCATGTCCTGCCGCGAGAAACGGACCCGGAAGGTTTATCGGGTATGGTCATGGCGGTCATGCAAGGCCTGTCGGTCATGGCCCGGGACGGCGGCGACCGGGCATCCCTCCTCGCCATCGTGAGCGTTGCCCTGCGGGCGTGGCCCTCGCAGCCCGCAGGCTAGGCCAGCGTCCGCTGGCCACCCCGAACAGACCTCGTCAAAGTCCGCTCCCGGCGTGGCGGTCGAAGGTCTGCTTTCCGGTGTGATGCCCAGGACCGCAGCCGACCCAAAGCGGACGCCCCAGACCGCCTTCGCTCCCGCCCTTCAGCAGGTGTTATCTCATGGTGAGCGACGCGATGGGCACATCTAGCCGGTAGACAAAACCGCACGGCTTGTAGTCGAGTTCAACCCGACCCTTCAGCTGTTGGCCGAGCGAAGTCATCATCCGCGTTCCGAAACTCCTGCGGGTCGGCTCGCTCACGGGAGGACCGCCGGACTCGGCCCATTCGAAGCGAAGGCGAGCATCTTCAACTCGCCACCCAAGCTGGACTTGCCCCCCGGGAAGGGACAGGGCACCGAACTTTGTCGTGTTGGTGCAAAGCTCGTTTAGCGTCATCGCGAACGCGATAACCGAGCTGGAAGTGATCCGAATATCCTCCCCGGTTATGACGAAGCGGCTGCGACCTTGGTCGAAAGGTTCGACGGCGCTGCGAACCGTGCTGTCGATGGTCGCGTTTTCCCAGCTCGCCCGCGTGAGCAGGTCGTGAGCGCGTGCCAAGGCGGCGAAGCGACCGTCAATCGCGGACCTCGCATGGGTCATACTGGTCGCCGTGCGCAGGCTTTGGTCGGTGATCGCTCCAACGGTCGCGAGCATGTTCTTGATCCGGTGGTGCAACTCTGCATGGATCAGGTTCTGCAGCTTCAGAGCAGCATCGCGTTCCTCGGCCTCGATGCCCGCCTGAACCAATAGTGCAGTGGCGTCGATGCCAGCCTGTTCCAACGCCAGCTTGAGGCTATCGTTTTCGGTCGTCAGGGCGTCCTGAAAAGGCTGGTTTTCATCAATGATCAGCTGCTGCTTCTCGGTGTCGAGAACGGTCTTCAGCAGCAGGGCTTTCGCGTGCGCTCCGGCCTGCTGAAGCTGGTAGCGCAGTTCCTTGTTCTCCTTGGTCAGTGAGCCATTCTCTGCCGAAAGTGTGGGCAACACCTTGAGTGCGCCGCTACCGACCATATTTTGCAGTTCCAGTATCATTTGCTGGATTTCGAGGGGCTTCGGGAAGAATTTGCTGTCCTCTGGCTTGTCGGCTTCCGTGACCGCAATCTGACCAGAGACCAGAATGATTTTGATATGCGGCCACCGGGTGTGCGCGACGTGGGCAAGCCTCAGCCCGTCCATACTCCCAGGCATCTGAATGTCGGTGAACAACACAGCAATGTCGTCACGCGACTCAAGATTGTGGATGGCGTCGTCCGCGTTGACGGCCTCAATGGGGACGAAACCCGCGTCTTCCACGATGTCCACGGCACGCATCCGCAGCATCAACTCATCTTCGACGACCAATACGACCGGCGTAGGCGCAGCTTTTTTCATCACCAATCCCTTGGGGGGCCGGCGGCTGCACAAAAGCAGCTTGACCGCGACAGCGTGTTGGCGAGATCCTTGCGCCTGTTCATGACGAATAGCGCGAAGTTTCTTCTTTATAGTTAAGCTTGAACGTGCCGTGCCCGACAGATTTTCTGTGTTTTGATCCGATTCTCGGTCGCCGAAGAACTCACGGAAGTCCGACCTTAAACTGACAGTTTACTGGCAGATTTTCCCGTTATCTAGCCGCAAACGGCGACCGTAAAGAAGCTACTATACAGATTTATCAAGCTATTTCGTCGCGATGGGCGCATGGCTCCCAGATCATGATGACAGCAGATGAATACCGGACCAAGGCAGCCGAGGCCCGGGAGCAAGCGGACGCTACACAAGACGCTCATTTCAAGGAGGCGTTTTCCCTTCACGCCTTGGAGTGGGACTCCCTTGCCATGACCGCAGACATTCAGGCGCAACAAGAGGTCGCTGCTGCAAGAGAGGTTGAGTAGCCAAGCGGGAGCCAGCCATCAGAGGCTGAGCCCGCGTCCGCTAACCCCCCTTAGCAGACCTCCGGACCGTCCGCTTTCAGCGACCCACCCCGCCGCTTCCCGTCACCCTATCAGCGACCGCGCCGCCGCCCGCGCCTCGTCCGTCACCACCGCCCCCGACAGCATGCGCGCGATCTCCTCGCGCCGCGCGTCGTCGTCCAGGGCATCCACCGTCGTCGTCGTCACCCCGCCGGCGTCGGCCTTGCGGACCTTCCAGTGGGCGTGACCGCGGGCTGCGACCTGGGGGCTGTGGGTGACGACCAGAACCTGGGCGCCGCGCGACAGCCGTTCCAGCCGCGCGCCGACGGCGGAGGCGACGGCGCCGCCGACGCCCTGGTCGACCTCGTCGAAGATCATCACCGGCTGGCGCTGGTCCTCGCGGCCGGCCAGGGCCGCCTTCATGGCGAGGGCGAAGCGGGCCAGTTCGCCGCCCGAGGCGATCGCGTCCAGCGGGCCGAAGGGCGTGCCCGCGTTGGTGGCGATCTCGAAGCGGACCGTCTCGACGCCCAGCGGGCCGCGACGGCCCTCGGTCACCGGCTCGAAGCCGACGCGGAAGCGGGCGCGCTCCAGTTTCAGCGGGGCCAGCTCCTCCATCACGGCGGCGGTCAGCCGGTCGGCGGCGGCCTCGCGGGCCGAAGTCAGCAGGATGGCGGCGACGTCATAGGCCTCGCGCGCGGCGGAGGCGGCGCGTTCGGCGGCGCTGATGGCCTCGGCCCCGTCCTCGATCAGGCGGAGCTGTTCGCGGAAGCGGAGGCGCAGAACCGGCAGGCTCTCCACCGATGTGTTCAGCTTGCGGG
>JANPKF010000288.1:0-1577 GCA_031425895.1 Caulobacteraceae bacterium
AAGACCCGCAAGGGCGTCGAGACCATCAGCCAGGACGAGCAACCGCCCAAGGGCGACGCCGCCAGGATCCCGACCCTGAAGCCCGCCTTCGCCGCCGACGGCACCATCACTGCCGCCAATGCCAGCTCGATCAGCGACGGCGCCGCCGCCCTGGTCCTGACGCGTCAGTCGGTGGCCGAAAAGCTGGGCATGCCCATCGTCGCCCGCATCGTCGCCCATGCCGCCCATGCCCATGAGCCCGGCCTGTTCACCACCGCGCCGGTGCCGGCCATGCAGAAGGTGCTGAAGAAGGCCGGCTGGAGCGTCGAGGACGTCGACCTGTTCGAGGTCAACGAGGCTTTCGCCATAGTCGCCATGATCGCCCAGCGTGAACTCGGCATCCCGCGCGACCGGTTGAACGTCAATGGCGGGGCCACGGCGCTCGGACACCCCATCGGCGCGTCCGGCGCCCGCATCCTGGCCACCCTGCTGGCCGCGCTGCAGGCGCGGGGCGGCAAGAAGGGCGTGGCCAGCCTTTGCATCGGCGGCGGCGAGGCCACCGCCATGGCCGTCGAACTGGTTTAGCGCCCGGCCTTCTGGGCCAGATCGATGATGTTGGCGATCTGACCGCCAGGACCGACCACGTCGCCGCCCCGCTGTCCGGCCGGGCAGGGGCCGATATAGGCGGCGTCGATCTTCATGTCGTAGACGCCGTTGTCCCGGGCATTGGTCGCGCCTTCCGTCTTGACGGTAACCAGGACCGTGAAGTTGCGCGCAAAATCGCCCTTGGCGGCGCCTGAACTGGTCGTCTCACCGCCCTTGGTGGTTCGGCAGACGGTGTAAAAGGTCCATCCACCGTCAGGCAGCTTGCTGTACTCGCGCTTGGAGCAGTCCTCGGCCACCGCCCCCGGGTTCACCCAGGAAATCGCCTGCTGCGACCTGGCGT
Organism: Caulobacteraceae bacterium; assembly: GCA_031425895.1. Taxonomy (GTDB): domain Bacteria; phylum Pseudomonadota; class Alphaproteobacteria; order Caulobacterales; family Caulobacteraceae; genus Caulobacter. The sequence goes on from JANPKF010000288.1 coordinate 926, forward strand.
CGACGCACATCTTCATCGCCATCGCCTGGCCGGCCATGGTGTTCTTGTATTCCCACTGGCCGTTGGTCTGCCTGGGCGGGCCTTCCGGCGCCTTGGCCTCGGCAGCCGCGGGCTTGGAATCGTCGCCGACGACATCCGCCTTGTCGGCGCCCTTGTCGCAGGCCGTCAGGGCCAGAAGGCCGATCAGCGAAACTCCAGCCAGAACCGTGCGCATGTTTTTTCCCCGAGAGGTGGTTTTGACCAACGATAACGGGGATCGGACGGCGGCGCGAGGCGCTATATTGGCATCATGGCAAACGTCACCAACAACACCGCCGCTGGTCGCTACGAACTGATCGAGCAGGGCCAGACCGCTTACGCCGACTACCGCCGCGAGGGCGGCCGGCTGTACATCGACTATGTCTTCTCCCCGGTGCCCCTGCGCGGCCAGGGCACAAGCGACCGCCTGATGCGCGGCGTCCAGGCCGAAGCGAAGGAAAAGGGCGAAGAGATCGTGCCGATCTGCGGATACGCCGCGACCTGGCTGAGGCGTCATCCTTGAACAGATCTGGATTGAGCAGACTGGCGGGGGCTTTTCTGATCGGGATGCTGCTGGCCGGGCCGGCGCTGGCCGAAACGGCCAGGCCCGCGCCGCCCGCGCCGTTGCTCACCG
>JANPKF010000289.1:0-5562 GCA_031425895.1 Caulobacteraceae bacterium
GGCAAGCAGGCCGACATCATCGCCGTGAAGGGCGATCCGCTGGCCGACGTCACCGTACTGGAACGGGTCAGCTTCGTGATGAAGGGCGGCATCGTCTACCGCCAGGACTAGAGGGCAGTCCTTAGTAGCGACCGCACCGCCGCCTCATCCTCGAACCGCGCCCGCACCGGCCAGTAGTCGACCTTCCGGCGCCAGGCTCCTGGCAGCCGGACCCAGTCCTTCTCGGTGGTCAGCAAGGTGCCCCCGAGCTGGGCCGCCCGCTGCTCCAGGAAGGCCAGGTCCGCCTCGCGGTACTCGCCGTGGTCGGGGAAGGGGGCGAAGTCCTTCAGCACCGCCCCGGCGGCGATCAGAGAGCGCTCGAACTTCCAAGGCTTGCCGATGCCGGCGAAGGCCAGCACCGGATGGGTCGGGGCCGGTCCGGCCGGCTCCAGCCGGGCGATGAAGACCGGCTTGCCCTTGAACAGGGCGACGAGGTCCGGATCAGGCTGCGCCAGGTCAGCCGGCATCAGCAAGACCACCGCGTCGGCCCGGGCCAGGCCCACCTTCAGCGGCTCGCGCATCGGCCCCGCCGGAAAGACCGCGCCGTCGCCGAACGGCCATTCATTGTTGCGGGTCTCGCCGTCGACGACGACCAGCGACAGGGTCTTTTTCAGCGACGGGTTCTGGTGACCATCGTCCATCACCACGGCCTGGGCCCCGGCCTCTTTCGCCGCGGCCGCCCCGGCCGGCCGGTCGCGGCTGACCCAGAACGGCCCGTCGGCGGCCAGCATCAGCGGCTCGTCACCGACCTGCTGCGTCCCATGGATAGCCTGATCAACCTTGAGCGGCCCCGGCTCATTGCCGCCATAGCCGCGCGACAGGCCGTGCGCCGCCACCCCGTCCTCGCGCAGCATGTGGAGAAGCTCGCGCACCACCGGCGTCTTGCCGACCCCGCCGGCCGTGAGGTTGCCCACGCAGATCACCGGCAGGCCGGCGTCCACCGGCCGGGCGTTGTCGATCTTGTACTTCGTCACCGCTGCCCAGACCCAGCTGAGCGGAGTCAGCACCATGCGGGTCACCACGCCCGGGACGTTGTCGCGCACGTACCACCAGCGAGGCGTGGAGAGCTTCATGGCAGCAGGGCCTCCAGCCGCGCCCAGGCGGTATCGAGCTGCGCCGACTGGGCCTCGGCAAAAGCCTGACCCCGGGCCCCCAGCGCCTTCGCCGCCTCCGGCCCGGCCAGCAGGCCGGCCAGGGCCATGGAGAGGTCGCCGGGTGTCTCGACGATCATCGCCCCGCGCTCGCCCTCAACCATCGCCTCGTAGACCTCGGCCGAATTGAATACCTGCGGCCCGCTGATCACCGGCGCCCCCAGCCGGGCCGGCTCCATCGGATTGTGGCCGCCGACACCGGGCACAAAGCTGCCGCCCATGACCACGACATCGGCGATACGGAAGAACAGCCCCATCTCGCCAAGCGTGTCAGCGACATAGATCTGGGTCTGGCGGGTGATCTTGTCGCCGCGCGAGCGGACGGCCACCGCCCCGTGGCCTGCCCCCAGATCAGTCAGCACCTCGGCCATGCGGTCGGGATGCCTGGGGGCTATGATCAGCAGGGCGCCCGGCGCCTCGTTCCTGATGGCGGTCAGCATCGGGGTGACGATGACCGCCTCCTCGCCCGCATGGGTGCTGGCGGCCAGCACCACCGGACGGTCGCCGACGGCCTTCTTCAAGGCGGCCAGCTGATCGGCATCGGCCGGCAAAGGCTCCCCGGCCAGCTTCAGGTTCAACCGGCCGTCCGTCTCGACCCCGAAATAGCTCAGCCGTTCGGCCGACAGCTCGTCCTGCGGCAGCACCAGGTCGAAGTTGGTCAGGAGTTGTCGGATGCTTGTCGCCATCCGGGCCCAGCCTTGTGCGGTCTTGCGCGTGATGCGGGCCGATATCAGCGCCAGTTTTGCTCCCCTTTGCCTGGCCCCGAGGATCAGGTTCGGCCAGATCTCGCTCTCGACCAGAACCATCACATCCGGCCGCCAGTGATCCAGGAATCGCCTCGCCGAAGCCGGCGTATCGAGCGGCGCGTACTGATGAATGGCCCCGGCCGGCAACCGCCTGGCCAGCAGGGACGCGGCTGTCACGGTCCCGCAGGTGACCAGCAGGGTCAGGTCCGGCCGCGCCTGGCTGAGCCGCTCGATCAACGGCAACACGGCCTGGCTCTCGCCGACGCTGACCGCATGAATCCAGACCAGTCCGCCTTCAGGCCTGGCCACGGACGCCTGTCCCAGCCGCTCCTGAAGCCGCCCCGCATCCTCCTTGCCCTTCGCCGCCCTCGACCGCAGCAGACCGGGCGCGAAAGGCTGCAGGGCCGTCATGGCCAGCCGGTAAAGGGTCAGCGCCAGCGTCACCTAATGTCCGCCGTGGGCGTGGGCCAGACGGCAGGGACCACGGCGGCCGGTCTCCAGCTGTAAGGTGGCGTGGCCGATCCCGAACGCGTGGACCAGATCGTGGCAAAGCTCGTCGAGAAACTGGTCTGGGTCGGTGTTGTCGGGCCGGGTCAGGTGGGCGGTCAGGGCCGTCTCGCTGGTGCTCATCGCCCAGATGTGCAGGTCATGTACCTCGGTGACCCCCGGCCGGGCGGCCAGCCATGCCTTGACCTTGTCCGGGTCGATGCCGCGCGGGGCGGCGTCCAGCGCCAGGTCGAGACTGTCGCGCAACAGACCCCAGGTGCCGGCCACGATGACGGCGGCGATGACCAGACTGATCATCGGGTCGATCCAGCGCCAGTCCGGTTGCATCCACAGCATGATGGCGGCGAACACCACGCCCAGCGACACCGCCGCGTCGGCGGCCATGTGCAGAAAGGCGCCCCTGACGTTGAGGTCCTCCTGGCCGCGCATGAACATCAGCGCCGTGGCCGTGTTGATGACAACCCCAATGGCGGCGACGATGATCACGGGGCCCGGCGGGATATCCTGCGGCGAGCCGAACCGGCGCACCGCCTCCCAGGTGATGCCGCCAACGGCCAGCAGCAGCAGGCCGGCGTTGGCCAATGAGGCCAGGATGGTGCTCTTGCCGAGGCCATAGGTCCGCCGCCCGGCCGGGGCCCGGCGCGCAACGATCACGGCCACCCAGGCCATCAGCAGGCCGATCACGTCCGACAGGTTGTGGCCGGCGTCAGCCAGCAGGGCCAGCGAGCCGGTGTAGAGCCCCGCCCCGACCTCGGCGACCACGAAGGCGATGTTCAGTCCGGCCCCGATGGCGAAGGCCCGCCCGAAATCCTTCGGCGCATGGCTGTGACCACCCGGACCATGGTGATGGTCCTTGTGGCCGCCGTGGTGGTGGTCGTGCCCAGCAGGAGGGCCGTGATGATCGTGGGCGTGGGACATCGGCCGTGGGATAAACCCCGGGCGACGGGCAAGGAAGACGTTATTGAATACGGGTCCGCCTCAGCACTCCACCCGGTTGACCGGCATCCCCGCCGCCAGGCCGCCCAAGGACGTCTCCTTGTAGATCTCGTTCATGTCCTCGCCGGTGCGCTTCATGGTGGCGATGACCTTGTCGAGGCTGACCGAATGCTGGCCGTCGCCGAGCATGGCCAGGCGGGCGGCATCGATGGCCTTGATGGCGCCCATGGCGTTGCGTTCGATGCAGGGAATCTGGACGAGGCCTCCGATGGGATCGCAGGTCAGGCCGAGATTGTGCTCCATGCCGATCTCGGCGGCGTTCTCGATCTGGGCGTTGGACCCGCCCATGACGGCGGCCAGGCCGGCGGCGGCCATCGAACAGGCGACGCCGACCTCGCCCTGGCAGCCGACCTCGGCCCCGCTGATCGAGGCGTTCTTCTTGTAGAGGGCGCCGACGGCGGCGGCAGTCAGCAGGAAGGTGCGGCGCCCCTCGGGCGTCCCCTGCATGAAGCGGTCGTAAAAGCGCAGCACGGCGGGCACCAGGCCGGCCGCGCCATTGGTCGGGGCGGTGACGACGCGGCCGCCGGCGGCGTTCTCCTCATTCACCGCCAGGGCCCAGAGGTTGACGAAGTCCATGGCGGCCAGTGGATCGCTGATCTGGCGCTCGACCTTGGCCATGATGGTCTGGTGCACCTGTTTGGCGCGGCGCTTGACCGAGAGCCCCCCGGGCAGGATGCCGTCCATCCGCATGCCGCGGTCGATACAGGCCTCCATGGCCCCGAAGACGGCGTCGAGCCGCGCGAGGACGACGCCCTCCGGAGCGCGGGCCAGTTCGTTGGCCATCATCAGTTCGCCGATGGTCAGGCCGGCTGCCTCGGCCTTCTCGAGCAGCTCGACGCCGGACTCGAAGGGATGGGGAATCGCCGTCTCGTCGGCCGGGGCGTTGCGGCCGATCTCCGATTCTTCGCAGACGAAGCCGCCGCCGATAGAGAAGTAGGTCTGCTGCAGGATGACCTGGTCCGCGCTGTCGAAGGCGGTCAGGGTCATGGCGTTGGGGTGCTGGGGCAGGCGCTGGCGGCCAGCCCAGACGATGTCCACCAGTTCGTCGAACGCGATCTCCCGCTGACCGCCAAGCTGCATGCGGCCGGTGGCGCGCAAGGCCTCCAGGGCCGCGTCGCCGGCGTCAGGATCGAGCCCGGCCGGTTCGAAGCCCATCAGCCCCAGCATGGTCGCGCGGTCGGTGGCATGGCCCCGGCCGGTCAGCGCAAGGGAGGCGTAGAGCTTGACCTGAACCCGGGTGACGCCGGCGATCAGGCCGCCGGCCTTCAGTGCGGCAACGAACCGGGCAGCCGCCGTCATCGGCCCCATGGTGTGGGAGCTGGAGGGGCCGACCCCTGGCTTGAACAGGTCGAAGACGCTGGCGGTCATCTGGGGTCTCCGGCGGCGCCGGTGAAGGCGCCGCCAGTGATAACTACTTCCGCTCGGACTTGGTGGCATCCCGGGCGGCCTTGAACTCCGAGTCCTTGTCCCATTCCGGCCAGATACGGCTGTTGGCCAGGTCCGAACCGAGATCGTGCAGCAGGGTCAGGTCGGAGACCATGCCGTCCATCCGCCAGTCGGCCGACCATTCGTCCGCAGGCTGATGATACTGGTCCTTGGTGTAGGCCTCGGCCCAGGCGCGGGCTTCGCCCGGCTTGCCGTCGATGATGTCGATGCCGCCGCCGAAAGAGATGGCCGGCACGCCGCGCTTGGCGAAGGGGAAGTGGTCGGAGCGGTAGAAGCTGCCGGCCTCCGGACGCGGATCGGGGATGTAGCTGCGGCCCACGGTCTTGCCTTCGGCGATCAGCAGGTCGAGCAGGTCCTGCTTGGCGTCGCCGGAGACGGTGAAGTCACGGGCCGGACCGAGCGGCTTGAGGGAGTCAGTGTTGATCACCGCCACCGTCTTGCTGAGCGGGTAGAGGGGGTTTGAGGCGTAGTATTCCGTACCCAGAAGCCCCTTTTCCTCGGCCGTGACCGTCATGAAGACGATCGAGCGGTCGGGGCGCGGGCCGGCTGCGAAGGCGCGGCCCTGTTCGATGACGGCGGCGACGCCGGTCGCGTTGTCGACAGCGCCGTTGTAGATGGTGTCGCCCCTGGCGTCCGGCTGGCCGACGCCCAGGTGATCCCAGTGGCCCGAGTAGATG